>NZ_JBDJAW010000023.1 GCF_039649665.1 Microbispora sp. ZYX-F-249
CGGTTTGGCGTAGGCGTCCAGCAACGCCTGCAACCGGGCGGCGTGCTCACGCGGGAGATAGAACTCCCCTTCCAGCCCGCCGCCCTTGCCCGGGCGGACCCGGAGGAACCGCCGCGCGTAGTCGGCCCGCTCATCGCGGTCCTCACCATCGGGGTCCAGCACCGCCCGCAGATAACGACCCGCCTTGGCCACCTCCGCCGCGCCCGCCCTGGCCGCCAGCTCCACCAGGATCGGCTCGGCCAGCGCGGCCTGCTCATCCGGCAACCCGGAGATCGCCGCGCAGATGGCTTCGGCCACTCCGGCCGCCAGCTCGCCGGCGGCGAACTTCTCCCGCACCCGAGGCAGGCGGGCCAGCTCCACCGCCAACGTCAGCAGCCGGCCCGCACCGACGACGGTCATCCCGCCCGAGGTGCGCAGCCAACTGCGGGTGGAGGCATGACCGTGCCGCCTGGCCTGCCCCACCCGATGCACCCGCGCCACCCGATCCGCAAGAGCAGACGTGATCCGATCCCGGGCGAACAACAGGTCCTCGGCCTCGGCCAGGCAGATGTCCGCATCGTCGGGAACCGGCGCCGACGCCAACGCCTGCGCCGACTCCCGCACCGAGGCCACCAGCACCCACGACGACCGGCCCCGCCGATCACCCGCGCCAGCGGTGTCCGCACCGGCGGTATCCGCCCCGGCAGAGTCCGCCCCAACAGAACCCGCCCCGGCGGAGCTCCCGGCCTCCTCACCGTGGTCGGCGGGGCGGCTGTCGTTATGGCCGGAGGCTCCTCCGGTCGCGGCTCCACAGCCGCAGGTGCACGAATTTCTGGAGGCCCACAACGGTGACTCGGCAGTCAGCCGCTCCCACCAGCCGCCGTCGGGGCTGTTCGAAGGATGAGGGAAATCAGGATCGACAGCTAGCGGATCCATCGCGCCTCCCCACCAAAATCGAACTCTTGTATGAATTCTTTCACGCCGTCGCATCGCGAACACCTGTGAGCGGCGATTTGTTGGAGCGACAGGTTGGGCGGGGAGTGCCCGTCAGATCCGGCCGATGTCGGCGGGGAGATCGAGGGCGAGCACGTGGTCGAAGTGGAGGAAGGTCTCGAACTTGGAACCCGGCGCGACCGACTCGTCGGCCTCCAGGTCGCGCAACAGGCGCAGCGCCTCCGGCGTGTCGAGGTCGTCGTCCAAGGCCTGCTGGACGCGCTGGGCGTGGGCATCGTCGATCGGTCGGCTCGGCGATTCGGCCCATTCGGCGACCCGGCGCCGGAGCCGCCGCAGTTCTTCATCGGCGGTGCGGAGGGCGTCCCAGGTGAGGTCGACCGGTCGCCGGTAGTGGTGCTCGAGCAGGGCCAGCCGTACGGCGAGGGGGTCGAGGCCGGCGGCGGCGACGCCGGACAGCGAGACCACGTCGCCGGTGCCGGCGGGGCGGCCGTCGAACAGCAGGCGCCCGGAGTGCGCCCAGTGGGCGGCGGCCTCCTGACCCGTCGCGGCGTTCGACTGGGCCCGCGCCCGCTCGTGGTGGGGGAAGCACAGGTCGGCCCCGCCCACGTACAGGTCGAAGCGCGCGCCGAGGAAGCGCAGCGGCGTGGCCGAACATTCGATGTCGCGGCCGGGGAGACCGCGTCCCCAGGGGGCGTTCCAGGCCGACCCGGCGCCGCCGTCCGTCGAATCCCCCAGGGGCTCCCACAGGGGCCAGTCGGAGACCGCGTCGGGCTTGCCGGAGATGTCGCCGTACGTGGGGAAGGATGCCGCGTCGAAGAACACCGCCCCCTCGGGGGTCACGTAGGCGTGGCCGCGCTCGATGAGCCGTCCGATGAGCTCGATCACCACGCCCATGGTCTCGCTGGTCCGGGGGGAGTGCTCGGGGGCGCGCATGTTGAGCGCGAGCGTGTCGGCGTCCAGTGAGGCGCCGTCTCCGCCACCGAGGTCGGAGACGTTGCGGCAGGCGAGCACCCGCAGTCCGGCGCGCTCGGCGAGGCGGCGGACCAGGTCGGCGAGCAGGGCGGGGCGTAGGTCGGCGAGACCGGCGGTCTCATGCGCGGTACAGGTGTACACCCGCAGGATTCGCGAGCCGGCCGGGGCGGCAGGCACGACCTGCCGGGTCAGGGTGTCGTGGAGCCGCAACATGGTCCGAGCCTACGTGCTGCCCCCGACATCACTCCGCCCGGAGTCAGGCGAGGAAGGTCAGGATGTCGCGGTCGCCGCGCTCGCGCAGGCGATCGAGGACCTCCTCGCGGGCGATCCCCTCGGGCAGGCCGATGCGCGCGCCGATGAGCCGCAGGCCCTCGGCCTCCGACGCCACCGGAGCGGTGTACCCGATCAGGTGCAGCGCCTGGTTGATCGCGGGCAGCCCGGCCGCCGCGGCGGGCAGGAAACGGGTCAGCAGCTCGCCGCCGTCGGAGACCGTGAGGAAGACGTGGTCGCCCTCGGACGCGTTGTACTCGGCCAGCACGTTCCTGATCGAGCCGATCGTCGGCTGGTTGTGCCAGCTGATCACCACCTCACCCGACGCGGTGGAGGCGGTGAGCTGGCCGCCGGGCGCCATGCCGAGGTGCGCGGCGAAACCGGTCGGCAGCGGGGAGCCCGAGCCCCGCAGGTGCTCGGCGTTCACGTCCACCCGGTGCCACCAGCGGCCGTCCCTGCTGCGGAAGCAGCGGCGGGTCATCGACACGTCGCGGCGCGGCTGGTACGGCTCGGCCTGGTCCTGCCCGGCCACCCTGATGTAGCCGCGCTGGGTCCGCTCGAACCCCGGCCCTCCGGCGTACGCCCTGATGGAGCTCTCGCTCACGTCGTAGCGGGAGGTCAGGTTGTCCACCACCGTGCTCACGGACGCCTCGCCGCCCGCGCGCTCGATCTCCCGAATGATCATCTCCCGGATGCCGAGGTACTCGTCGCCGCCCCAGCGGCGCAGGCCGTACTTGCTGCGGTCGAGCCGGATGAACCGCTCGTCGGAGGCGAGCTGGTTGCGGATGCCGACGAGGCTGTAGTCCTCGCCGATGCGCGTCTGGATCTCCTCGGGGGTGAGCGGCGCGTGGGTCACCGCCAGCACGGCCTCCGCCTTGTCGCCCATGCTGCGCGGCCAGGGGACGACGTGGCCGTCCAGCACGCGTAGGTGCGGCACCGACGCGAGCCAGCGCTCGGCGATGTCCTCCCGGATGCCGAGCTGGGAGACGAGGGAGACCGCCTCGTCGAGTGGCCGGGGGCCGTCGGCGAACAGCTGCCGCGTCTTCTCCCTGAGCTCGTCCGCGCCGCCCGCGACCAGCCAGCCGTCCACCTGCTCGTACCCCGTGAGCAGCGTGCGGACGAACCGCCAGGCGGGGATCGCGAGCGTGATCAGCTCGGTACGGTGCCACGGCACGGCCGCCGCGAGGTCGTCGGCGGGCACGGCCGAGCCCAGCCGGGTGCGCAGCCAGGACAGGTGGGCGTTCAGCGGCGCGGCGGCCGGTCCGTTCAGCCAGTCCATCACGTGGTCGCGCAGGTCGCGCTCGATCTGCCGTATGCGCTCGCGGGTGACCGAGAAACGCTGGGCCAGCTCGTCCAGTGTGGCCCGCTGGGCCTGGCCCGGCTGCTGGGAGGCGTCGAAGTAGAGCCGGTCCCGCGCGATGGCCCGCTGACGGTCGTCCAGCCGCGCGAAGATCTCGTCGATGATCTCGGGCATCGGCCGCTCGGGGAGAGCGGGCGGGACCGCGGCTCCGGCCGGCTCCCGCGCCGGCTCGGTGGCCAGCAGCTTGTCGATCACGTCGACGTACAGCTCGTGGACGCTCTCCCGGGGGCCGGGCGTCTGCAGGCTCTCCTCGGGGTGGGTGAACCTCAGCAGCGGCAGGATGTCGCCGAGGACCAGGTGCGCCCAGCAGGCGATCGTGAGATCGGCGAGCCGGGAGGCGACCTGGCCGGTCCCCACCGCCGCACAGGCCCGGTCGAGGGGGAGCGCCTGCCACCACGCGTCGGGAAGACCGGGGTCGCTCGCGATCGGCTCTACCTGGCTGGGCGCGGTCCAGCGCAGCGGAGGCACGATGTCGCTAAGGCTGAGGTTCATGCAGGTCCAACCGGCAAGGGGAATATATCCGCAGTTCAGACTAGGGGATCCGACGTCAGGCCGGGATGAAGGGACTGGCTCGGCCGGAATAGGACACGTAGAGCAACTCCCCTGCCCGCGTACATGCCACGTAGAGCAGCCCCCGTTCGCGTTGCAGATCGTGCGCCCGGGCCGTCGGGTCCTCGTCGGCCGGGGTCAGCGCGTCCGGCGCCGGCACGATTCCGTCAGCCACGCCTATCACGGCCACCCGACGGAATTCCAGCCCTTTCATGCCATGAAGGGACGTGACTTTGACCGTGATGCCCGCTTCGCGTAGTGCGGTGCGTGCGTTGCGCACGAGGTCGGGGGTGCGGGCGGCGACCGCGATCTGCGCGGTCGGCACGCCCTCCTCCAGCCACTCGGCCACGGTGGAGACGAGCCCGGTGATCTCCGCCTCCGCGCTCACGTACTCACGCACCACGGGACGCCGGCCGTGGTCCAGCGCGCGGTAGCCGTACATCGCGGCGTTGCCCGCGACCAGACCGTCCGCGGGGCCGCCGCCCCGCAGTCGCACCCCCCACGAGAGGATCTCGGCGGGCAGCCGGTGGGAGATCCTCAGGCGGAACCCGCGGGCGGGGATGCCGACGTCCGCGAGCGCCACCCGCGTGTCGAACATCCGCTGGTGCGGGTCCCCCAGGATGAACAGGTCGTTCGGGGCGGCGGGGACCGCCGCGCGCAGCAGCCGCCACTGCGCCGGGTGCAGGTCCTGCGCCTCGTCCACGACGATGTGCCGGTACGGCTCCCGCCCCGGCGCCTCGTCGCCCAGCAGATCGCCGACGGCCCGTCCGAGCAGGCCCGCCGCCTCGGAGGCGAGCTGGAGCAGGGTGCGCCGGCCGGACTCGCGCAGCCGTCGTACGACGTGCTGGACGGCCTCCCACACCATCGTCCTCGCCTCGGCGTCCAGGCGGACGCCGCGGCCGGGCCGGGCCGCGGCCTGGTACTCCTCCAGCGTGCGAAGGTCCTGCGCGAGGATCACCTGCTCCCATTCGCGCAGCAGGAAGGCGCTGCCGAAGCGCCCGACGGCCGCCTCCTGCCACAGGTCGGCCAGGTCGTCGGAGGAGACGAGCGCCGGGGCGCGGCCCTCCGCCGCGGCGACGATGCGGTGGGCGATCCGGTCCACGTTGCCCACCTCGACGCGCTTGCGGACCAGCTCGTCATCGATGATCATGTCGAGCCGCGCGGACAGCTCGGTCGCGAGGCCCTGTGAGAACGTGACGAGCAGCACCGGGCCGGTGGCCGCGCGGGCCAGCAGGGCGGCCCGGTGCAGCGCGATCACCGTCTTGCCGGTGCCCGCGCCCCCGGTGATCAGCACCGGCTGCTCGTACGCCGGCCAGTTGGCGTACGTGTGCTGCGGCGGGTACAGGAACGTGCACCAGGCGGGCAGCGTGAGGATGCGCTCGAGCTCGGCGGCGTCGGCGGCGAACGCGGCCCGGTCGGGGCTGCGCCGCAGCGCCGCGAGCAGGTCCTCGGGGTCGACGTCGTCGGCGACGCGCGAGCGGCAGGCGTCCAGCTCGCGCCAGGCCGCGGCGAGCGAGCCGCCGCGGGCGAGCGCCGCGAGCGGCGCGTACTGGCTCTGCGGGAGCATGGGCTCCACGGCCGTGAGATGCGACTCCGACGTCATCAGCCGCAGCAGCGGCAGCAGGCGGGCGTCGACGCCGATGTTCAGCAGGTCGGTGTCGCACCAGTTCTCGAAGATCGGCCGCCCGCCGGACTCCGCCGCGCGGCGCAGGGCGGGCTCGATCCGTTCGAGGGCCTCGGCGTCCCAGGTCTCGACGATCCCGATCGCCGTGTTGACGCCGACCCTGTGCCGCTGGGCGTACGACCACGCCTCGGCGTCCGGGAGCACGGTGAGCAGCCAGTAGACGTCCTCCTGCCGCACCACCACCCCCCGGTGACGGTCGGCCAGCCGGAGCGTGGCGACGCGGGGATCGCGGCTGTTGCGCACCCTCTCGGGGTGCGGCGCGGCGGACGCGTTCAGCAGGAACCGGCGTACCGCGACGGCGACGTCCCGGCGGACGGGCCGGGTGAGCGCGCCGAGCCCGCGCAGGAACTCCGGGGAGATCGCGAGCCGGGGCATGGGCTATCCCAGCAGGGTCAGAAGGTCGCGGTCCCCGCGTTCACGCAGCCGCGCGAGGAGTTCCGGCCGCTCGACGTCTCCGGCGAGGCCGACGCGCGTCGCGATCACCTGCTCCGCCTGCTCGGGCGTGCCGCTCGGCGTGGTGTAGCCCACCAGGCGCAGGGCCCGGCTCGTCTGGTCGCCGCCGTCGGCGGCGGGCAGGTGCCGTACGCGCAGCATGCCCTCCTCGGACAGGGTCAGGAAGATGTGGCTGCCCTCCTCCGCGGAGATCTCGCTGAGAATCCCCCGGAGGGAGTCCAGGGCCGGCCGCGCGCGCCAGGAGAGCGCGACCTCGCCGGCCGCGCTGTGCACCGTGCGGTCCTCGCCCGGCACGAGGCCGATGTAGGCGGCGAACCCGCTCGGCAGCGGCACCTCGACACCGTCGAGGTGTTCGCCGGACACGTCCACCCTGAGCCACCACCTGCCGTCCGGCTGCCGGAAACACCGCCGGGTCAGCGCCACGTCCTTGAGCCCGCTCTGCCGGCGGTCCGCCTTCTGGGCGCGCAGTTGCGGCACGCTCTCCAGCCACTGCCGCGCCACGTCGGGACGTATGCCGAGAGAGGAGATCATCTCCAGCGCCTGGGAGACGGTCGGCGGGCGCTCGGCCGAGGCGATCAGGTTCCGCGTCTTCTCCCGCAGTTCCTCGATGTCGCCGGCCACGAGCCAGTCGCCGGACAGGCGGTGGCCGGGGAGCGTGGCGAGCACGAACCGCCAGGCGGGCACCTCCAGCGAGCGCAGTTCGCGCTCGTGCCACTCGGCGGCCGCGACGAACCGCGACTTCGGGACCGCGGCTCCGAGCTCGTCGGTGAGACGGGCCAGGTGCTGGTTGTACGGCGCCGCCACGGGCAGCGCGAGCCAGCGCGACAGCCGGTCGCGCAGGGCCGCTTCCGACTCGTGGATGACGGCGGGAGGGACGGCCAGCAGTTTGGCCAGTTGCTCGGGCGCGGACGGCTCGCCGGTGAAGACCCGGTTCTGCGCCACCATCCAGGTCTGGTCGTCCAGGTCGCCGAACGCCGCGTCGATCAGCGCGGGCAGGTCCTGGTCCAGAACCGGCTCCTCCGCCGGCTCGGCGTGCTCCGGCTCCTCCGCCGGCGCTGCGTGCTCCGGCTCGGCCTGCTCCGGCTCGGCAGCCTCCTCCCGAGGGGGGATCTCCTCCGGAGGCACCTCTTCGGGGGCCATCTGCGAGAACACGGCGGTGAAGAGGGCCGTCAGCACGGGCCGGGCCTTGACGAACGGCTGGTCGGCCAGTTCCCGGCCGGACAGCGCGAGAAGGCCGTGCCACGACCCCGCCCGGTCGAGCGCGATCGCGACCTGGGGGTCGTCGGCCTCGTCGGGATCCATCACGTACAACGCGGGCAGCACGTCGCCGACGGCCGCCGCCGGCCAGTGGTCGAGCGCGAGCCCGGTGAGCAGGTCGCCGAGCGCCTCGGCGTCCAGGACGGCGAGCACGCGGTGCAGGGGCAGCGTCCGCCACCAGGCGTCCGGCAGGCCGGGCCGGTCGGTCAGCGCGGTGATACGGGCAGCGTCACTCCAGCGCAGTGGTGGCACGAGGTCACTCAGGCAGAAGTTCATGCTTTCCCCATCACTCACAGAGACCAGTCCATAGTCTGGCAAATCGCCCCCGCTGTGGTGGAGGTTCGGGGTTCACGCGACTCGCGGCTCAGCGGCGTTCGGCTGCGAAGCGGAGGCGGACGTAGTCGGCCATCCAGCCGGTCTCCCGGCGCAGGGCGGGGGCGGCCAGTTCGTTGACCCGGCGCAGCAGCGGCTCCACGGCCGCCGGGGGGACCCGGTCGAGCAGTGAGCCGGCGAACATCCGGACCCAGTCGGCCGCGCCGTTCGGGCACTCGTCGAGGGGGGTGGGACGGTCGAAATACTCCAGCAGCCGGACCGTGAAGCCGCCCTTCTCCAGGCGGAGGGCGTACTCGGCCGGGCTGGGGAAGTACCACGGCAGCTCGGGCTCGCGCAGGCCGTACTCGCGCCAGGCGGTGAACACGGCGGCGGTCAGGGCCGCGCAGTTGCCCGCGCCGCCCATCTCGGCGACGAACCGGCCGCCCGGCCGCAGCGCCTCCCGCACGCAGCCGATCACCGCGTCGGGGTCGCGGCTCATCCAGTGCAGCGCCGCGTTCGAGAAGACCGCGTCGTACGGCTGGGCGACGGTGAAGTCGTAACCGTCGCCCACGGTGAAGTCGAGTCCGGGATGGTGCGCGATGGCCTGCTCGATCATGGAGTGGGAGCCGTCGATGCCCAGCACGTGAGCGCCGCGCCTGGCGATGTCGGCGGTCAGCACGCCGGTGCCGCACCCGAGGTCGAGCACGCGCTCACCGGGACGAGGGTCGAGCAGTTCCACCAGCGGAGCACCGTGGGCGGAGACGTAGCCGAAGGAGCTGTCGTAGGCGCGAGCGTTCCATCGGGTGAGACTGGGAGTTTCGTACCTCAAGATCGGCTCGCATTCTGACACGTGGTGCCCTGTGTCGGGATTGCCGCAGTCTCATGCCGACTTGTGAGACTGCTGGGCTGACGACACACTTTACGGCTTCCGCCGCCCCCGCGAGATCAGGTGGCTCAGCCGACCATCCGGGCCCAGTTCGCGGCCACGTACGCCTTGGCCCGATCCTGCTCGGGGACGCTCAGGATGACCGGGTCGCCCGACACCCCGGGCAGCCTGGCGGCGGCGTCCCCGTCGAGCGCGTCGCGCATCTCCATCGCCTCGATGCGGGCGGGGCGGGCGAAGGCCTTGAGAAAGAGGTTCTGGCCCTCGTCGGACAGCAGGAACTCCTCCCAGAGCCGGGCGGCGGCGGGGTGCGGCGCGTCGGCGCTGACCGCCTGCATGTAGTAGGAGGCGAGCACCTCGTTCTTGGGGATCGTCACCCGCCAGGCCGCCGCGCCGCGCCCGGAGGCGGCACGCGCCGCGTTCATGAAGTCCCAGTCCACCACGGCGGTCGCCTGGTCGGGCCGGCCGAGCATGCCGCCCTTCTTCAGCCGCGCGAACAGGTTCACGCCCCGCGCGGCGTCCGGCAGACCCTTGCCCAGCGAGGCGGCCATCACGGCGTCGAACGCCGACGCCACCCGGCGCGGGTCGCCCGGCAGCGCCACCACGGTCCCGGGCCTGACCAGCGCGCCGTACGACGCGGGAGCGGGCACCTTCCGGGGGTCGTAGCCGATCGACATGTAGCCGCCGTAGGCGGCGAACCAGCGTCCCCTCTGCTCCTTGACGTCGTCGGGGATGTCCGCCCAGCCGGTCACCCGGTAGGGCGCGAAGAGCTTGGCGTTGGCGACCGCGACCTCCAGGGTGAGGTCGAAGACGTCCGGCGCCTGCTTGGTCCCCTTCAGCCGGGCCGCGGTGTCGATCTCCTGCTTGCTGCTCGCCTCCGGCGCGATCGAGGTCACCTTGATGCCGTACTTGTCGGAGAACCTCGCGATGATCTCCTTGTAACCCACCCAGCCGCCCGGCAGGCCCACGACGGTGAGCGCACCCTCCTTCTTGGCCGCCTCGACGAGCCTGTCCATGGTCCCGAACCCGGACTCCAGGCTGTCGGCGCGGGGGTTCAGGGGAGGCAGCGGCTTGTCCGACGAGGACGGCGACGACGGCTTCGAGCAGGCGGAGGCCGCGGACAGGAGGATCGCCGCCGAGGAGATCGTCACGACGCAGGCACGTATGGTCACGCCGCGTATGCTCCCCGCGTCGCGGCGGCCGTTCGCGTCGGCGCGCTGGGGGATTACCGAGTCGGCGTCCGCTGCAGGCGCGGGGATTACCGGGCGGGCGGCGCCGGCGGCACGACCTTGGCGGCGGCCAGGGTGTCCTCGGCGATCTCGACGAGGCTTCCGTCCCGTTTCCGCACGATGAGCACGCCGTCGTGCCAGGACTCCAACACGCCGACCGCGTCCCGGTACCCACCGGGCACCGTGCGTCGCGTCGTCACCCGTTTGCCCACGTCGGCGGGGGTGACGGCGATCACGAAACGGGCTCCGAGCCGAGGGGCCACCACGATTGCCCCCCTCCTGTTCCGGCTAGTCGGCAGGCACCGCAATACTAGGGCTAGCAACCCGCGGTCGAGCCGTGCAACCCAGAAGGAGCCCGAGGTGACGTACGTCATCGCGCAGCCTTGCGTGGACGTCCTGGACAAGGCGTGCATCGAGGAATGCCCCGTCGATTGCATCTACGAGGGCGAACGCATGCTCTACATCCACCCCGACGAGTGCGTGGACTGCGGTGCGTGCGAGCCGGTGTGCCCCGTAGAGGCGATTTTCTACGAAGACGACCTTCCCGAGCAGTGGAAGGACTTCTACAAGGCCAACGTCGACTTCTTCGAGGAGCTGGGCTCGCCCGGCGGCGCCTCGAAGGTCGGCAAGATCAACAAGGATCACCCGGTGGTCGCGGCGCTCCCGCCGCAGGGTGAGGACCACTGACCTACGCCTGACCGGCGTGGTCCGTGACGACTGGGGGATTTTCTTTGCTTGCGTTGCCGGACTTCCCATGGGATCGGCTCGTGCCCTATCAGGACCTGGCACGGGCGCATCCCGGCGGGATCGTCGACCTGTCGGTCGGCACACCGGTAGACCCGGTGCCCCCGGTCGCCCGCGAGGCGCTCGCCGCCGCCGCCGACAGCCCCGGCTATCCCCTGACGTACGGCACGCCGCGGCTGCGTGAGGCGGCCGCGGGCTGGCTGCGGCGGCGGCACGGCGTCACGGTCGACCCCGCCGACGTGTTGCCGACCATCGGCTCCAAGGAACTGGTGGCCTGGCTGCCGACGCTGCTCGGCGTGCGGCCCGGCGATCGCGTGGTCTTCCCCGAACTCGCCTATCCCACCTACGACGTGGGCGCGAGGCTGGCCGGGGCCGAGCCCTACGCGTCCGACGGGCTCCTCGCGCTGGGCCCGGAGCGGGTCCCGCTCGTCTGGGTGAACTCGCCGTCCAACCCCACCGGGCGCGTCCTGCCCGCCGAGCACCTGCGCAAGGTCGTCGCGTGGGCGCGCGAGCGCGGCGCGGTCGTCGCGTCCGACGAGTGCTACATCGAGCTGGGCTGGGAGGAGCACCCGGTCTCCGTCCTCCATCCGGACGTGTGCGAGGGCTCCCACGAGAACCTGCTCGCGGTCCACTCGCTGTCGAAACGGTCGAACTTCGCCGGATACCGCGCGGGCTTCGTCACCGGCGACCCCCGGCTCGTACGGCGGCTGCTGGAGGTGCGCAAGCACGCCGGCATGATGATGCCCGCCCCGGTCCAGGCCGCGACGGCGGCCGTGCTGGACGACGACGCGCACGCCGACGAGCAGCGCGAGCGGTACGCCCGGCGACGGGCGGCGCTGCGGCCCGCGCTGGAGCGGGCCGGCTGGCGGGTCGAGCACTCGGCCGCCGGGCTCTACCTGTGGGCCACGAACGGCTCCGGCTGCTGGGACCAGGTGCGCGCCCTGGCCGAGCGGGGCATCCTCGTCGCGCCGGGCGAGTTCTACGGTGACGCCGGGCGTGCCCACGTCCGCATCGCCGTCACCGCCACGGACGAGCGCGTCGATGCGGCGGTCAGCCGCCTCCAGTAGGATCGCGCGCCATGACGACAGCGATCGTGATCGTGCTGAGCCTCGCCACGGTCGTCGTGCTGGGCGTCTTCGCCGCGGCCCGGCGCACCCGGGCGCGGCGGCCGGTCCGCACCCCGCCCGCCCCCGCGGGAGGGTCCTCGCCGTCCGACCCCTCGGCGGACCCGGACTTCTTCGACCCCCGCACGATCCGGGTGGGGGACACCGTCTACGTGGAGGCCGCACGTTACCGGGCCGCCGGCGCCCTGCACTGCACCATGCAGGGCGAGAAGTGGACGGAGTACCTCCTGGACGAGGGCGCCCGGCGGTACAACTGGCTGTCGGTCGAGGAGCGGCCGGGCCGGGAGGGCGAGCCCCTCCACCTGGAGGTCCTGCTGTGGACCGACGTGCCGACCCAGGGCATGGTGCCGGCCAAGCACATGCTGATCGTGGACGGCGTCGAGTTCTCCCCGATCGAGCGCGGCACGGCCGCCTTCCGCTCCGAGGGGACGACCGGGCTGCCCGAGCGCGGCCTGCTCGACTTCGCCGACTACCGGGCGGCCGACGGCCGCCTGCTGTCGTTCCAGCGTGTCCAGGGTGGTCAGTGGGAGGCGTCCTACGCCCGCCCGCTCACCCCCGGTTCGGTCCGGGTGGATCGGCTGCCCTGATCACCGGGGTAGGTTCTGCTTCGTGGAACGGCGCCTTACCAAACCTGTCGTGACCGTCATGGTCATCGTCGCCCTGCTGGCCGCGGCCATCTTCTACGGCGCCTACCACTTGCTGAAGCGGACCGAGCCGTTCGCTCTGGGCGAACACTGCATCGTCAAGACCACCGACGGCACGCTCGACATCGACATCGAGCAGGCCCAGGTCGCCGCCACCATCGCGGCCGTCGCCGTGCGGCGCAAGCTGCCCGAGCGCGCCCTCCAGATCGCCTACGTCACCGCGATCCAGGAGTCCAAGCTGGCCAACCTGCCGTACGGCGACCGCGACTCGGTGGGCGTCTTCCAGCAGCGGCCCTCGCAGGGCTGGGGGACGGCCGAGCAGTTGCAGGACCCCGTCTACGCGACGCGGAAGTTCTTCGCCGCCCTGGAGAAGGTGAAGAACTACCGGACCCTGCCGCTGCACGAGGCGGCCCAGGCCGTGCAGCGCTCCGCCGACGGCTCGGCCTACGCCGAGCACGAGTACGACGCCAAGATCCTCTCGGCGGCGTTCATCGGGCGCGTCCCCCAGGCGGTGCACTGCTGGTATCCGCCCTCGGACAAGCCGGCCTCGGCGCAGCCGGAGGCCGCGCGCAAGCAGCTCGTCCGCGCGCTCGGGACGGACTCCGCGCCCAAGCGCGGCTGGCTGGTGGCCGCCTGGTACGTCGCCCACGCACAGAGGTACCACCTGCGCCAGGTGCGTTTCGAGGGCGTCACCTGGACGGCCGCCAGCGGGCACGACGGCTGGCGCAAGGACGCCAAGCCCGTCGCCACCGTGCAGATCGCGTGACCCGGTCGATTAAGGTCGGGTGACATGCGGCTTGACCTTGCCCAGGACGTGGGCGCGCTGACGGCGCGACTGGTGGACATCGAATCGGTGAGCGGCGCGGAGAAGGCGCTGGCCGACGCCATCGAGGAGGCACTCGTTCCGCTCCCGCACCTGACGGTGCTGCGGGACGGAGACGCCGTGGTGGCGCGCACCGATCTCGGCCGGGCCGAGCGCGTGGTGATCGCCGGGCACATCGACACGGTCCCGGTGGCGGGCAACCTGCCCAGCAGGGTCGAGGACGGCGTGCTGCACGGGTGCGGCACCTCCGACATGAAGAGCGGCGTTGCCGTCCAGCTCAAGCTCTGCCTGCTGGCCGAGCCGAACCGCGACCTCACCTTCGTCTTCTACGACTGCGAGGAGGTCGAGGCCGAGCGGAGCGGCCTGCTGCGGCTCACCCGCACCCATCCCGAGTGGATCACGGGTGATTTCGCGGTCGTGATGGAGCCGACCGACGGGCTCATCGAGGGCGGCTGCCAGGGCACGCTGCGGGCCGACATCACGGTCAAGGGCGTGCGGGCGCACAGCGCCAGGTCGTGGGAGGGCGTCAACGCCATCCACGGCATCGCGCCGGTCCTGGAGATCCTTTCCGGTTACGAGGCGCGGCGCCCGGTGGTGGACGGCCTCCAGTTCCGCGAGGGGCTCAACGCGGTGGGCGTACGCGGCGGGGTGGCCGGGAACGTGATCCCGGACGAGTGCGCGGTGACCGTGAACTACCGCTTCGCCCCCGACCGCACGCTGGAGGAGGCGTTCGCCCACGTCCAGGAGGTCTTCGACGGCTTCGACGTGCGCCTCACCGACGGCGCGCCGGGCGCGCGTCCCGGGCTGACCCACCCGGTCGCCGCGGCGTTCGCGGACGCGATCGGCGGCACGCCCCGGGCCAAGCTCGGCTGGACCGACGTCGCGCGGTTCTCGGCCCTCGGCATGCCCGCCGTCAACTGCGGCCCGGGCAACCCCGACATCGCGCACACGGCCGGGGAGAACGTGAGCCTGGCGAAGATCGCCGAGAGCGAGCGCCGCATGACCGCCTGGCTGACCGCATAGCCCGTAGATAGAAGAAAGTGGCTCTCCTCGCCGGCCATTTGGCGGGGAAAGCCACTTTCGTCCCGAGCAGCACCCTCATTCCTTAGACGGAGCCTCGGCGAAGACCGGTTCCACGCTCCCGGGAATGTTTTCAAAATTCTTCAGGGTGTTGAAGGTGCCCTCCCGCCGCACGGTGTGCCACCGCAAGCGCACCCCGAGAACGGCCGTGGCGACGGACTGGATGACCACCAGATACATCAGCTGCCGGTAGACGAACTGCTGCAGCGGGAGCACCCACAGCGCCGACGCCCGTTCGCCGTCCAAGCGCAGCGCGTACCACCCGCTGAGTGCCTGGGCGGTGACGAATCCGGCCCAGACCGCGACGACGGGCAGCGGATCGGCCACCGCCACGCTGTAGACCGCCATGATGTCGACCACCGGGGCCAGCAACGGCAGGACCACCTGGAAGAGCGTGAGATACCCGAGGCACCGGCGGCCGAAGGGTCCTCGCTCCAGCACCGCCCCGCGGTGCTTCCACATCGCCTGCAGAGTGCCGTAGCACCAGCGGTAGCGCTGGCGCCACAGCTGCCGCAGCGAGGTGGGCGCCTCGGTCCAGGCCCGGGCCCGTTCCTCGTAGACGACCCGCCAGCCCGCCCGGCAGATCGCCATCGTGAGGTCGGTGTCCTCGGCGAGGGTGTCGAGGCTGACGCCGCCGACCGACAGCAGCGCCTGCCGGCGGAAGGCGCCGATCGCGCCGGGCACCGTCGCCATGCAGCCGAGCAGGTCGAAGGCGCGCCGGTCGAGGTTGAACCCGATGACGTACTCGATGTGCTGCCATCGGCCGATCATGCCGCGGCGGTTGCCGACCTTCGTGTTGCCGCTGACCGCGCCCACCGAAGGGTCGGCGAGCGGCTGGACGAGGTTGCCGATGGTCGACGGCTCGAAGACGGTGTCGCCGTCCACCATGATCAGGATGTCGTGTGAGGCGTGGGCGATGCCGGTGTTGAGCGCGGCGGGCTTGCCGCCGTTGGGCTGACGTATGACGCGTACGCCGGGCAGATTCAGCGAGGCGGCGATCTCCGCCGTGCGATCGCTGGAACCGTCGTCCACGACCAGCACCTCGACCCGTCCCGAGTAGTCCGTCGTCACCAGCGAGCGGACCGTCGCCTCGATCCCCGCCTCCTCGTTGTACGCGGGGACGATCACCGACACGGCCGGAGGGGCCGGCCACACGGGCACGCGGTCACGCCTGCGTCTGGGGGCGTTCTCCGGGCGCCTGCGGCGGGTCCTGCGGGCATGGACCCAGGCCAGCGAGACGAAGAAGGCCAGGCGGGCGAGGGTGAGCATCCCGGCGACGGCGAGGACCCAGCCCAGTGAACCGGTGAAGGCGGCCGAGACCCGCTGAGCGACGGCGAGAACGCTCCCGAGGAAGCGCTCGACGGTCCCGGTGGGCGTGTGGGCCGAGGGCAGCCCGGCGGCCTTCGTGAGCGTGGTGGCCGAGTAGCCCTTCTTCGTCAGTGCGTTCAGCAAGGCGTCGACGGCGGCCACAGTCCCGCTCCGGTCGCCTCCGGCGTCGTGGAACATGACCACCGCGCCCCGGCCCCGGCGCGGGAGCGTGTCCCTCACCATCCGGTCGACCGCGGGACGGCTCCAGTCCCGCGAGTCGAGGTCGGTGAGGGCCACCAGGTATCCCTCGTCCCCGAGTACGTGCATGGCCGCGAGCTGGGCGCCGCCGACCGCCGACGGCGAGGAGGAGTACGGCAGGCGCGCCAGGCGCGTGTGCACCCCCGTCGTGCCCGCGAGGACCTTCTGCGTGAGGGACATCTCCAGCCGGGTGCGCCAGAGCGGGGTGGTCGTCAGGTCGGCGTGGGTGTAGGTGTGGTTGCCGAGCTCGTGCCCCTCCGCGAGGATCCTGCGGACCAGCTCGGGGTGCTCGGCCACGTGGGCGCCCACCACGAAGAAGGTCGCCTTGGCGCCGTGCCTGCGCAGCACGTCGAGGATCCGGGGGGTCCACTTCGGGTCGGGGCCGTCGTCGAAGGTCAGCGCGACCGTCCGGGCGGCCGTACGCACGGTGCGAGGGCGCGGGCCCGAGGCGTTCACGACCGGCCCGCCCGAGCGGACCCGGTCGAGCTCGGGGGAGTGCTCCTCGCCCGCGGCAGGGGGCGCGTGGGTCTCGCCGACGACGTTGTGCGCGAAGCCGTCGAGCAGCAGCGCGCCGGCCGTCAGCAGGGCCGCGATCGCCACGAGGAACCAGTGGCCGCGGGGGTCGGTCCGCTTGCCGCGCCGTCCTGCCGTCATCGCGTGCTCACCCTCTTCACTTGGGTCCGCGCGTCCGGCCGACCTGACCCGGCGGTGTGCCGCCGTGGCCGGGGTTCGCCGTCGGCGCCTCCGTGACCTCGGGCGACGGTTCCGCAGGTGGTCCCGCCGTCTCGGACGGCGAGGGCCGCCGGGCCGGCGCCGAGGAGGGGACGCGGGACGGGACGGAGGACGGGACGGAGGACGGGGAGGCGGACGGCCGGGGTGGCCGGGAGGCGGACGGCCGAGCGGCGGGCGAGGTGGTCGTCCGCGTGGGACGGGCGGCGGGCGTCGGCGCCGGAGGCCGGGCGGAGGTGCTCGTCCTTTGCGAGGGGGAGGGGCTGGGCGAGCGTGACTGCGGATGCGCCGCGTCCGTCCGGCCACTCTGCCCCGGCCAGTTCAGCGCGGGGAGACCGGAGCCGCCGACCATGCCGCCGAGCACGCCGACCAGCAGAGTCACCGTGAGAGCCGTGACCAGCACTCCGGTGACGATCGCGGTGACGGTCAGCACCTTGCTTCTGCGACCGGTGTGGTCGACGAAGACGGCTGTGCTCGTGGGGTGTGGCTCTCTCACGGGTTTTGATGCTATTGAGGCTGGGCTGATGTTTGGGACCCCGTATGACGTTTGGGGCATAACTAATCGGGTACTTCGCGCGTCTTGCACCGTTACCGATTCCGACCGTTAGCGTGACCGTCATGAACCACACCCGACCCGAACGCCGGCAGGGTCCGTCCCTGGTCCGCGGCGGCCTCGTCCCCGAATCCACCCACGACCAGCGCCTGCTCGACCGCCGTGGTCCCACCGGCTGGCTGCACGAGGATCCCTGGCGGGTCCTGCGCATCCAGTCCGAGTTCGTCGAGGGTTTCGGCGCCCTCGCGGACCTTCCCCCCGCCGTGACCGTCTTCGGCTCGGCCCGCACCGGTCCCGACAGCCCGGAGTACGAACTCGGGGTGAAGGTCGGCTCGGCGCTCGCCAAGGCGGGCTACGCGGTGATCACCGGCGGCGGCCCCGGCGTGATGGAGGCGGCCAACAAGGGCGCGCTCGAAGCCGGCGGCGTCTCGGTCGGCCTCGGCATCGAGCTGCCGCACGAGCAGCGCCTCAACGACTACGTGGACCTCGGCATCGAGTTCCGCTACTTCTTCGTGCGCAAGACGATGTTCGTCAAGTACGCCAGCGGGTTCGTGGCCCTGCCCGGCGGTTTCGGGACGCTCGACGAGCTGTTCGAGGCGCTGACCCTGGTCCAGACCCGGAAGGTCACCTCGTTCCCGGTGATCATGATGGGCGCCGCGTTCTGGGCGCCGCTCGTCGACTGGGTCCGCGACACGCTGCTGACCACCGGCAAGATCTCGAAGCAGGACGTCGACCTGATCTCGGTCACCGACGACCCCGACGAGGCCGTGCGGATCATCGTGGAGGCCGACCGGCGCGCCGCCACTCAGTAGGGTTGCCCTGTGTTCGTCTGCGTGTACTGCTCGTCCAGCCAGAAGATCGACCGCAAGTACCTCGACCTCGCCCGTGAGGTGGGGACGGAACTGGCCCACCGCGGCCACGGCCTCGTCAGCGGAGGCGCGATCGTCTCCTGCATGGGCGAGGTCGCCCGGGCGGTCCGGGCCGGCGGCGGCCACACCATCGGGGTGATCCCCCAGGCCCTGGTCGACGTCGAGATCGCCGACACCGACTCCGACGAGCTGATCGTCACGGCCGGCATGCGCGAGCGCAAGGGGATCATGGACGCCAGGTCCGACGCGTTCCTCGTGCTCCCGGGCGGCATCGGCACCCTGGAGGAGCTGTTCGAGATCTGGACCTCCCGGGTGCTCGGCCTGCACGAGCGGCCGCTGGTCGTCCTCGACCCCTGGGGCCTGTACGCGCCGCTGCGCGATCTGGTCGACGGCATGTACGAGCAGGGCTTCACCCGGCCGAACGTGTTCGACGCGATCTCGTGGGCGACCACGGTGGAGGAGGCGCTCGACATGCTCGAGCTGTCCACCGTCCGCCTCAGCCCCACGGGCGAGGAGCTCGGCGAGAGCTAAGCCAGGCCGCGGCGGGTCAGGGCGGGGGGCCTGCGGCCCAGCAGGGCCTCGGTCATGTCGAGGGCCTGCCGTACGTCGTGGGACGTGCGGAAGACGCTCGCGCCCGCCCAGGCGAACGCGGCGGCGGCCGCGAGGGCCTCGGTCTCGTCGCCGGGGAGCGTCACGACGACGGTGTGTCCCGCCCGGGCCAGCGCGGACACCTCCGGCAGCGAGGCGGCCTCGACCCAGCCGGGCTCGGTCTCGTCGTCGGGCCCGATCACGCGCGTCATGCTTCCATGCTCGCACGCCGGTGAGTTGTGGCACGATTCGTATGTGCTGGTCGTACTCGTCATCGCCGGGCTCGCCGTGATCGTCTGCGTGGTCATGGTCTCGTTGGGACGCGGCGGGGAGATGGCGGAGTTCCCTCCTGACGCGCCGCCGCTCGATCTGCCCGCGGCCGGCCAGGTGACCCCCGCCGACCTGATCGCGCTTCAGCTCCCCATCGGCCTCGTGGGCTACAGCACCCAGGCGGTCGACGAGACCCTGCACCGCGTCTCGGTCGCGCTGGGGGAGCGCGACACCCGCATCGCCGTGCTGGAGCAGCGCGTGGCCGAGTTATCGTACGCCCGGCCGCAGGTGCGTCAGGAGACGCCGCAGGCCGAGGCGGAGCGGACCGACGCCGCCGACGAGAGCCTGGCCGAGCGTGATCGCGCCGAGGCGGAGGAGGCGTGGTGACGGCGCACGACGGGCTCGTCCGCTGCGGGTGGGCGGGCACGACGCCCGACTACGTCGCCTACCACGACGAGGAGTGGGGCCGTCCGGTCCGCGGGGACGACCTCGTCTTCGAACGGATCACCCTTGAGGCGTTCCAGTCCGGCCTGTCGTGGCTGACGATCCTGCGCAAGCGGGACAACTTCCGCAAGGCGTTCGCCGGGTTCTCCATCCCGGCGGTGGCGGCCTTCGGCGAGAGCGACGTGGAGCGCCTCCTCGCCGACACGGGCATCGTGCGCAACCGCGCCAAGATCGAGGCGGCCGTCGCCAACGCCCGCGCCGCCGCGGAGCTGCCGGGCGGGCTGTCGGCGCTGGTGTGGCGGTACGCCGAGGAGCCCGGGCGGGTGCCCGCCACCCTCGCCGACGTCCCGGCCAGCACCGCCGGCTCCACGGCGCTGGCCAAGGAGCTCAAGAAGAACGGCTTCCGCTTCGTCGGGCCCACCACGGCCTACGCCCTGATGCAGGCCATCGGGCTGGTGAACGACCACGTGGCCGACTGCCACGTCCGAGAGGCCGTCAGCGCCCTCCGCCGTGTCTGATTGCTTCTAAGCGCCTATCGGCCTTCGCTGTGTTGTCTGCTTCGAAGCGCCTACCGGCCTTCGCTGTGTTGTCTGCTTGAAAGCGCCTACCGGCCTTCGCTGTGTTGTCTGCTTGAAAGCGCCTATCGGCCTTCGCTGTGTTGTCTGCTTCGAAGCGCCTATCGGCCTTCGAAGGTCGGCCTCTCCTTGTTGAGGAACGCCTTGGTCGCCGCCGCGTGGTCGGCGGTGGCCGCACACTCGTCCTGAAGCTCCGCCTCCCGCTCCAGCGCGTCGGCGAGGGAGCAGGACGCCGCGTGGTCCAGCGCCGCCTTCGTGGCGGCGTACGCCCGGGTGGGCCCCTGCGCGAGCCGTACGGCGAGGCCGCGGGCGGCGGACGCCAGCCGGTCGGCCGGGACCACCTCGGCGACCAGGCCGAGCTCCAGGGCCCTGGCGGCGTCCACGACCTCGCCGAGCAGCAGCATCTGGCGGGCGCGCGCGGGACCGACGAGCCGCTGCAGGGTCCACGACGCGCCGGAGTCGGGCGCGAGCCCGATCCCGGTGAACGCCATCGAGAATCTGGCGCCCTCCGCCACCACCCGGAAGTCGCACGCGAACGCCAGCGAGGCGCCCGCCCCCGCGGCGACCCCGTTGACGGCGGCCACGACGGGCTTGCCCATCGTGGCGACGGCCAGCACGATCGGGTTGTAGTGCTCGCGCACGGTGTTGGCCAGCCCGAGACCCCGGTCGAGGTTGCCGGCGTGCTCGCGCAGGTCCTGCCCCGCGCAGAAGGCCCGGCCCGCGCCGGTGAGGAGCACGGCCCGCACCGACGCGTCGTCCGCGGCGCGCCGCACGGCCGCGAGCAGTTCGGTATTCATCGCGACGGTCAGCGAGTTCATCGCGTCGGGGCGGTTCAGTGTGATCGTGGCGACGGCTTCGTCGACGTCGTAGGTCACGGTCATCTCAGGCGGCTCCATTCAGTGTGCGGTCCACGAACGCGGCGGCGGCGGGCAACAGCCGCGCGGCCTCCTGGTCGAAGAAGGCGCGGGCCTTCTCGCCCGGCCAGCCCGGCGGCAGCAGATCGGCGGGGAGCCCGGGGTCGCGGAACAGGAAGTTGCGCCAGCCGTGCACCAGCCTGCTGCGGACGGCGAAGACCCGGTCGTCCGGCGCGTCGTCGGGCAGCGAGCCGACCAGGTCCGCGGCGCTGGCCAGCCAATCCTCGTACGCGTCGCCGATGGCGTCCAGGTCCCACGCGCGGGCGAGCAGGTCACGCGGGTCGCCCTCGTACGCGGCGTCGAACCGATGGCCGGGCACCCGCAGCGCGTCGAGCTCCGGCGACGGCCGGGGGCCGATCCAGGTCGTCTCCGACAGCGGGGCGTATCCGAGGAAGGCGAGGTCGGCACGGAGCCGCTCGCGCCGGGCCCGGTCCCTGACCGGTTCGAGCACCAGGACGTGCCAGCGCCCGGCCCACGGCGCGTCGCCCCCGCGGTAGACGCGGGCCGCCGTCTCGTCGAGCCTGCGTTCGCACTTCGGGGTGACCGCGTACCCCGGTCCCTGCGGCAGCCGTACGGGGTCGAGCCAGCCCTGCCTGACCATGCGGGATATGGCGGTCCTCACGGCGGGCGCCGCGATGTCGAGCGGCGCGAGCAGCCTCACGAGCGCGGCCACTGAGGCACGGCCACCACGGGTGCGAAGGTGGTCCCCATAAAGATCGAAAAGCGCGGCTCGGGCGTTCACCCCACCCAGTGTGGGGTCACGTCCGGTCCGTCCACAACGCGTGCCGCGCCGCATTGATCCACTGACCGGAGCCGGGCCGTTACCTTTTTGAGCTCGGAGGCGGGATAATAGAACATCACAGAAACGTGAATACGCCGGTTACCCTCCGGGGCGGCCGACAACGCGGGAAGGGATACACGCATGGCGGCGATGAAGCCGCGGACCGGTGACGGTCCGCTGGAGGTCACCAAGGAAGGACGGGGCATCGTCATGCGGGTCCCTCTCGAAGGTGGCGGCCGACTCGTCGTGGAGCTGTCCGCGGACGAGGCCAGTGCCCTCGGCGACGCGCTGAAGAAGGTGGTCGGCTGATCTGATCAGCCGACCTGTTCGATTCACGGCCCTGGCGGCGGGTGATCCCGCCCCGGGGCCGCCCTGTTGGAGGTGGACGTGCCCATCGAGACCACGCCGGTCTTCGCCGGTCCTCACGGTGACGACAGTCGCGGCGCCGGGGTCGCGCCGGACGCCGACCTGGTGGCCGTGCCCTTCGGCCCGGATCTGACCCCCGCCGCGGCGTCCTGGCTCGAGTCGCCCGTGCCGGTGGACGCGCTGCTCGCGCATTACGAGGCCAAGGGGGAGCCCGGCGAGGTCGTGGAGGTGCCGGTGGCGCGGGACGGCGGCGTCCGCCGCGTCCTGCTGTACGGCACCGGCGACGGCTCGGCCGCCGCGCTGCGCAAGGCCGGGGCGGCCGTCGCGAGGCGGGCGAAGGGCCGCGCCTCGCTGTCGGTCGTCGTCCCGTCCGAGGGGGAGTCCGCCGCCCTGGTCGAGGGGGCGCTGCTCGCGGCGTACACGTTCACCATCGGCAACGGCCGCACCAAGCCGGTAGGGGAGATCGTCTTCGTCGGCGGGGACGAGCGGGAGCTGAAGCGCGGCGAGGCCGTCGCGCGGGCCACCGCCCTCGCCCGCGACCTCGTCAACACCCCGTCCTCGGTGAAGACGCCCGCGTGGCTCGCCGACCAGGCGAAGGCGGTCGCGGCCGAGTCCGGGCTCGACGTGCGGGTGTGGGAGGAGCCCGAGCTCGGTGAGTTCGGCGGCATCAGGGCGGTCGGGCAGGGGTCGGTCAGCCCGCCGCGCCTGGTCCAGCTCTCCTACACCCCGGAGAACCCGCGCGCCCACGTGGTGCTCGCCGGCAAGGGCATCACGTTCGACACCGGCGGCCTGTCCCTGAAGCCCACCGAGGGCATGAAGGCGATGAAGACGGACATGGCGGGCGGCGCCGCCGTCATCGCCGCGATGAGCGCGCTGGCGGCCTTCGAGGCGCCGGTGCGGGTCACCGGCCTCGTGGCGTGCGCGGAGAACTCCATCTCGGGATCGGCGCAGCGGCCCGGGGACGTCATCACCCAGTACGGCGGGCGCACGGTCGAGGTGCTGAACACCGACGCCGAGGGCCGTCTGGTGCTGGCCGACGCGCTGGCGTACGCGCACGCCGAGCTGGACCCCGACGTCGTCGTCGACATCGCGACGCTGACCGGGGCGGCCAAGGTCGCGCTCGGCCAGTCGCTCGCGGCCGTCTACTCGACCGACGACTCGCTGGCCGCCGCGCTGGTAGACGCCGGCGAGGCCAGCGGGGAGCGGCTGTGGCGGATGCCGCTCGTCGAGGACTACCGCGCGATGCTCGATTCTGACGTGGCCGACCTGGCCAACATCGACACGATGAAGTCGGGCGCGGCGGGGTCGATCACCGCGGCGCTGTTCCTGCGCGAGTTCACCGGCGGCCGGCCCTGGGCGCACCTGGACATCGCGGGGCCCGCGCGGGCCGGCTCGGACGAGGGGGAGATCACCAAGGGCGGCACCGGCTTCGGCGTCCGCCTGCTCCTGCGTTACCTGACCGCCTGACGCCCCTCAGGTCAGCTTCACGGCGGCCAGGAGGCCGGAACCGAGCGGCAGCATCAGCGGACGCAGCCGCTCGTCGTTCCTGACGAGCTTGCCCAGCTCCCGGATCGCGACGGTGTCCGGGTCGCGCTGGGTCGGGTCGGCCACCTGGTCGCCGCAGAAGGCGTCGCAGAAGACCACGACCCCGCCCCGGCGCAGGAGCCGTACCGACTCGGTGAGGTAGTCGATGTACTCCTGCTTGGCCGCGTCGCAGAAGACCATGTCGTAGCCGCCGTCGGCGAGGCGGGGGAGCACGTCGAGCGCGCGGCCGCCGATCAGGCGGATGCGGCTGCCGGAGAACCCGGCCTCCGCGAACGTCTGGCGCGCCATGCGCTGGTGCTCCGGCTCCACGTCGACGCTGGTGAGCGTGCCGTCCGGGCGCATGCCGCGCAGCAGCCACAGGCCGGAGACCCCGCACCCGGTGCCGACCTCCACCACCGAGCGCGCGTTGGCCACGGTGGCGAGGAAGCAGAGCGCCGCTCCGCACCCGGGCAGGATCGGGTGCGCCCCGACCTCGATGCCCCGCCGGCGCGCGGTCCGCAGGATGTCGTCCTCCGGGACGAACTCCTCCGCGTACTCCAGGCTGGCCGGTGTCGCCATCGGCCTCTCCCTCCCCTGCTTCATGTTGGTCGCAGCCTAGGGGAGTCGGACCGGAACGGGAACTCACGCCACAACGGGGACGTTGCACGCTTTGAACGGTCTTTGTTCGAGACCGCTCGGCCCGCGGTGCGCAGGAAGGGGCGAAACCAGGCACTATGGCTGTAGCGACGATCCTGCAGAGAGGAATGCCGGTGGACGAGCACGACCACCAGGCGGAGACTTCGGTGTCCGACTGGACGCCTCCCACATGGGAGGAGGTCGTCCGCACTCATTCCGCCCGGGTCTACCGGCTGGCCTATCGGCTGACGGGCAACGTCCACGACGCCGAGGACCTCACTCAGGAGGTCTTCGTCCGGGTATTCCGGTCCCTGTCGAGCTACACCCCGGGCACGTTCGAGGGGTGGCTGCACCGGATCACGACGAACCTCTTCCTCGACATGGCGCGGCGCAAGCAGCGCATCCGCTTCGAGGGGCTGGCGGACGACGCGGCCGAACGGCTGCACGGACGTGAACCGTCCCCGGCGCAGGCGTACGACGACGCGCACCTGGAGCCCGACATCCAGGCCGCGCTCGACGCCCTGGCGCCGGAGTTCCGGGCCGCCGTGGTGCTGTGCGACATCGAGGGACTGTCCTACGAGGAGATCGCCGCGACGCTCGGCGTGAAACTCGGCACGGTGCGCAGCCGCATCCATCGCGGCCGCGCCCAACTGCGGGAGGCGCTCGACCACCGGGCGCCCTCGGCGAACCGGAACGGCGACCAAACCCCCCCTTCATTCAGCAGGGAGGGACTGTGAGTCATCTTGGCGAGCGCGTCTCCGCGCTCATCGACGGCGAACTCAGTCACAACGAGCGAGAACGCGCGCTGGCGCACCTGACGTTCTGCGCGGACTGCCGCGCGGAGGTCGAGGCGATGCGGGCGCTGAAGACCCGTCTGCGGTCCATGGACCCGCCCGCGATGCCGGCGGACCTCACCATGTCGCTGCTGCGGATGGCGGAGCCGGGAGGGCCGTTGCCGCCGCGGATGCGGCCCTTTCCCGACCACCCGGCCTTCGGCGCCGGGCGGCTTCCCGGCATGCACGCCGCCGGGCCGATGGACAACCGGCCCCGGGGCAGGGACGGCGGACGATCGGGTCCGGGGCGGCCCGGCAGGATCAGACGCGCCGGATACGTCGCCGTGGGAATGGCCGGCGCCGCCGTCGCCCTCGGCACCATGCTCATGGCCGGCGGATCCACCGCCACCCCGAACCCGACGCCCGGGCAGATGTTCGTACAGCATCCCGCCCAGAACAGGGCGCCCGTGGTGAGCACGTCGCCCAGCCCGTCACCGAGCGTCACCAGGGGGCTTTCGCGCTGAGCCGAGGAGACGGCATACGATCGGACACCGCAGCCGTCGTGTGCCGCTGTCCTCAGGGTTTCCGGCATGGTGCCGGTACCGCGTGGCTGCCAGCGGATGACCCCGTGCGCGAGGAGTGAGTGCCGCGATGACCGACAACACGCGTTCCTTCGGCGCGTCGGACCGGCCCGAGTTCCTTCCCGCGGGCGAGGAGCCCCCTCAGGAGCCCTCCCAGGAGCCGTCTGCGGGGTCGTGGGGCACCTCCGGGCAGGAGACCTCTCCGGGCGGCCCTCCGCCGCCCACCGGCGCGTACGGCATGGGTCCCGGCTGGGCGCCGCCGCCGCTGTATCCCGCCGCCCCGCAGCGGGAGCCGCGGGGCCCCAACATCGCGTTGTACGCCGCCCTGGCCGTGGTCGTGGCGCTCGTCGCGGGCGGGGTGGCGAGCTGGGGGACGTTCCTGCTGACGCGCCCGTCCTCCGGCATCGACCCCGGATACTCGCTCAGCGCGCCGTCGAAGCAGCCCACGGCACGGCCGCCGGGGTCGGTGGCGGGGGTGGCCGCCAAGGTCCTGCCCAGCGTGGTCTCGCTGGAGGTCAAGGGCAACAGCGAGGCCGGCACCGGCTCGGGCTTCGTCATCAAGGGCGGCTACATCGTCACCAACAACCATGTCGTGGCCGTCGCGGGACAGGTGGGCGAGATCCGCGTCCGCTACAACGACCGCACCTCCTCGGGCGCGCGCGTGGTCGGCCGCGACCCGAACTCCGACATCGCGGTGGTGAAGCCCGACGCGCCGGTCAAGGCGCCGGAGCTCCCTCTCGGCAACTCCGACGGCGCGGTCGTCGGGGATCCGGTCATCGCGGTCGGCTCGCCCCTGGGCCTGACCGGCACGGTCACCACCGGCATCATCAGCTCGCTCAACCGCCCCGTCGAGGCGGGCGGCAGCACCGGGTCGGACTACGCGCTCATCAACGCGATCCAGACGGACGCCGCCATCAACCCCGGCAACTCGGGCGGCCCCCTGGTCAACGCCTCGGGCGAGGTGATCGGGGTGAACTCGGCGATCGCCACGGTCGGCGGCTCCCTGCTCGGCCAGCAGTCCGGCAGCATCGGCCTCGGCTTCGCGATCCCCGTGAACCAGGTGCGCCGCATCGCCCAGGAGCTCATCACCACGGGGGCGGCCCGCACCTCCAGGATCGGCATCACGATCGACCAGAGCTACCAGGGCCAGGGGGTGCGGATCGCCACCCAGACGGCCGGGGGCGCGCTGCCGGTCACCCCCGGCGGACCGGCCGCGAAGGCGGGGCTGCGCCCGGGGGACGTCATCCTCGAGGTCGACGGCCAGCCGGTGGGCGACAGCCGGGAGCTGATCGTGACCATCCGCAGCAAGGCCCCCGGCGACCAGGTGCGGATCAAGTTCCGGCACGACGGGGAGGTCCGTACGGCGACGGTCACGGTCGGCGCGGCACCGGTCCCCAGCGCGCGTCCTTCGTGAACCGGCCATCACCTGTCCACAGCTCAGGGCGCGGGCATTAGTCTGATTTCAGTCGTACGCGCAGGAGGAGATCACCATGTTCGGACTCGGCTGGGCAGAGGCCCTGGCATTGGTGGTGATCGCCCTGCTCGTGTTCGGGCCGGAGAAGCTGCCCCAGGCCGCCTCGCAGGCGGGCCGTACGCTCCGGCAGCTCCGGCAGATGGCCAACAGCGCGAAAGAGGACCTGCAGGCCAACATGGGGCCGGAGTTCGCCAACTTCGACCCGGCCGACCTGAACCCCAAGAACTTCGTGCGCAAGCACCTTCTCGACGACATCGAGAAGGACTGGAACGCCACCCCGGGAGTGGAGCCGGAGCCGGCGACCTCCCCCACGCAGGAGCTGGGCGTGGGAGAGATCCCGCCGTACGACAACGAGGCGACCTGACGCGGTCAGTGCTTGACCGGTGAGATGTCGAGCTTCAGGCCCTTGAGGCTGGTCGGCTTCTTACCGAGACCGGACGCGATCCGGCGCAGTTCCGCCGCCGCGGGGGCGTCGGGGTCGGTCAGCACGAGCGGCTTGCCCTCGTCGCCGCCCTCACGCAGCCGCATGTCGATCGGCACCTGACCGAGCAGCGGCACCCGCGCGCCCAGCGTGCGGGTCAGCGCGTCGGCCACACTCTGGCCGCCGCCCTCGCCGAACACCGAGATGCGCTCGTCGCAGTGCGGGCAGGGCAGCCACGCCATGTTCTCGATGACGCCGGCGATCTGCTGGTGGGTCTGGGCGGCGATGGACCCGGCACGCTCGGCCACCTCGGCGGCGGCCTGCTGCGGGGTCGTCACGACCAGGATCTCGGCCGTGGGCAGGCGCTGGGCGACCGAGATGGCGATGTCGCCGGTGCCCGGGGGCAGGTCCATCAGCAGGACGTCGAGGTCGCCCCAGTAGACGTCGGTGAGGAACTGGTACAGCGCGCGGTCCAGCATCGGGCCGCGCCACACCACCGGCGTGTTGCCCTCGGGCTTGAACATGCCGACGGAGATGACCTTGATGTCATGCGCCACCGGCGGCATGATCATGTCCTCGACCTTGGTGGGACGCTCGCTCACGCCGAGCATGCGCGGCACCGAGTGGCCGTAGATGTCGGCGTCCACGACGCCGACCTTCAGGCCCTGGGCGGCCATCGCGGCGGCGAGGTTCACGGTGACCGACGACTTGCCGACGCCGCCCTTGCCGCTCGCGACCGCGAACACGCGGGTCAGCGAGCCGGGCTTGGCGAAGGGGATCTCCTTCTCCGGCCCGCGGTCGCCGCGCAGTTTCGTCTGCAGCCCCTTGCGCTGCTCCTCGCTCATGACGTCCAGGTCCACCCGAACGCCGGTGACACCGTCGACCTTGGAGACCGCCTCGGTGACGTCGCGGGTGATCCTGTCCTTGAGCGGACAGCCGGCGACGGTCAGCAGCACGCGGACGCGCACCACCCCGTCGGCGGAGACGTCCACGTTGTCGACCATGCCGAGGTCGGTGATCGGCCGGCGAATCTCGGGGTCGTTGACCGTCGCCAGCGCGGCCATGACCAGTTCAGGGGATGGTGCCATGAATCCATGCTATGGACTCAGCGGGTGTCCTCCGAACCCGCCCCGGACGATCTCACCCCGGCGGCGCTCAGCTCCTCCTGCAGACGCTGGAGCTCCGAGCGGATGTAGTCGCGCGTGGCCACCTCGCCGAGCGCCATCCGCAGGCCGGCGATCTCCCGGGTGAGGTACTCGATTTCGGCCTGGTTGCGCTCGGCCGTCATCCTGTCCTGCTCGTACTGGACGCGGTCGCGGTCGGCCTGGCGGTTCTGCGCGAGCAGGATCAGCGGCGCGGCGTAGGACGCCTGGAGCGAGAGCATCAGGGTCAGGAAGATGAAGGGGTACGGATCGAACTTGAACGGCGCGAACACGTTCCACAGCAGCCAGAACCCGACGAACACCGTCATGTAGACGATGAACCGCGCGGTCCCGAGGAACCGCGCGATCCGTTCGGAGAGCTGGCCGAACGCCTCGGGGTCGTAGTAGAGCCGCAGGCGCGGGGTCAGCTCACGCGGCTGGTCGAGGCGTTCAGTCATGTCGTTCTCGCCAGTCCTCCGGCAGCATGTGGTCCAGCACGTCGTCGACGGTCACCGCGCCCAGCAGACGGCACAGCTCGTCCACGACGGGGATCGCGACCAGGTTGTACGTCGCGAGGTACGACGCCACCTCGTGCACCGTGAGCTCGGGCCTGATCGGATCCACGGTGTTGTCTATCACGCTGCCGAGCAGTGTCGACGGCGGCTCCCTGAGCAGCCGCTGGAAGTGCGCCACCCCCAGGAAGCGCCCGGTCGGGGTCTCGGTCGGCGGGCGGGTGACGTACACCTGGGCGGCGATGGCGGGGGTCTGCTCCTGCTGGCGGATGTGCGCGAGGGCCTCGGCCACGGTCGAGGTCGGCGGGAGGATGACCGGCTCGGTCGTCATCATGCCGCCGGCGGTGTACTCCCCGTAGGTCAGCAGTCGCCGGACCGGCGCGGCCTCCTCCGGCACCATGAGCCGCAGCAGTCCCTCGGCCTGCTCCACGGGCAGTTCCTGCAGCAGGTCGGCGGCGTCGTCCGGGCTCATCTCCTCCAGCACGTCGGCGGCGCGCTCCCGGTGCAGCCGGCTCAGCACGAGCACCTGGTCGCGCTCGGGAAGTTCCTCCAGGACGTCGGCGAGCCGGTCGTCGTCCAGTGCCGCGGCGACCTCGGCCATCCGCTTGGTGGGCAGCTCGTGCAGCATGTTCGCCAGGTCCGCCGGGCGCAGCGCCTCGAAGACGGCGAGCAGATTGGCCGCGCCCTGGTCCTTCTGGATCCCCGCGAAGCCGCTGACCTCGTCCCAGTCCACGATCAGGGTCTCGCCCCTGCGCCGCTTCCCGCGGCGTACCGCGACCTTGGTGATGAGCCAGTCGGACGGCCGCGGCTGCTCCATGGCCAGGTCCTGGACGGTCACCCGCTCGCCCTTGTAGTCGACCGTGCGGTCGAGCATCTCCCCGATGGCGAGCGTCTCGGCGTCCCGGCACTCGAACCTGCGCATGTTGAGCTTGCCGGTGAAGATGAGGGCGCGGGCCTCGATGCTGGTGATCCTGGTGATCGGCAGGAAGACCCGGCGCCGTGGCTGGACCTCGACGACGAAGCCGTGGACCCGGGGGAGCAGCGGCCCCCGCAGCGAGACGACGACGTCCCGGATGCGGCCGATCTGGTCGCCGGCCGGGTCGAAGACCGCCAGCCCCGCCAGGCGGGCCACGAAGATCCGATCCACTCTGTCAGGTTACGCAAGGATGCGCACCGCTCGGCGTTATGACAGGATCCAAGCCGTTTATTGGTCATTACATGGGCAGGTGACGATGAGGGCTGTCAGCCTGGCGATCGCGGGCGTCTCGGCCTTCTGTTTCGGGTTCTCGGGACCGATGGCGAAGATCCTCGGCATGGCGGGACTCACACCGCTGGAGGCCGTGTGGATCCGCATGGCGGGGGCCGGCGTGCTCCTGCTGGCGGTCCTGGCCGTCTTCAGGCCGCGCGCGCTGCGCATCCCCCGCGACCGCCTGCTGTTCTTCGCCGCGTACGCCGTGATCGCGGTGGCGGCCGTGCAGGCCCTGTTCTTCGTGGCCATCACCAGGCTGCCGGTCGGTGTGGCGCTGCTGATCGAGTACACCTCTCCGGTGATGGTGGTCCTGTGGGTGCGGTTCGTCCGGCGGCTGCGGCTGCCGCGCTCGGCCTATCTGGGGGCGCTGATCGCGGTCGTCGGGCTGGCGATCGTCGTGCAGGTCTGGGAGGGACTGCGCCTGGACGCGCTCGGGCTGCTCCTCGCCCTGGTGGCCGCCGCCTGCTGCGCCGGATATTTCCTGATGAGCGACTCGTTCGGCGACGACGTGGACACGCTCGGCCTGATCGGCTGGGGCATGCTCGGCTCGGCGGTGGTCCTGCTGCCCGTCTCCCGGCCCTGGAACATCGAGTGGGCGGCGCTCACCGGCGCCGTCGAGGTCGCCGGGCGCACGGTCCCGGTCGCCGCGGCCGCGGTGGTGCTGGTCGTGGTCGCCACGGTCGTCGCGTACGCGACGGGGGTCACCGCCGTGCGGCGGCTGTCGGCCGCGGTCGGCGCGACGGTCGCGTCGGTGGAGGTCATCGCGGGGGCGGTGATCGCCTGGGTGCTGCTCGGCGAGCGCTTGGAGACCGCCCAGATCACCGGAGGCCTGATCGTGCTCGCCGGGGCCCTGCTGGCCCAGACGGCGACCGAGCGGATCGGGCCGGACCGCCACGCCGCCGAGGTGACGGAGACCGTGCGCGTCTGACGCTGTCACGTCCGGGGCGCGAGCCGTACGACCGTGGACCGCTCGGCCCAGCGGGCGGTCAGGCCGGCGGCGTCGCGGGCGTTGAGACGCTCCTTGGCCAGCGCGGCCACGGCCTCGGGCGCGGCCGCCTGGTCCACCACCTCGGCGACGGCCGGGAAGCGGACGAGCTCGGCGCCGTTGTCCTTGCTGCGCAGCACGACCTCGACCTCGCCGCGCTCCGCCGCGATCTCGGTCAGGCCGGGCAGGGCACGCTCCTCGCCGCCGGTCACCACGTAGAGCGCCCCGTCGTGCCACACGTGCCAGGCCAGCCGCGGTCCGGACGGCAGGCCGAGCCACAGCACACCGGACTTCTTCGCGCCCTCTTCGATCACCGACAGGGTCATGGGGCACAGCCTATTCACCGCGCTACCGTTGGCCCATGCGCGCTCGACGTTCGTGCCTGGCGGTGCCCGGCAGCAACCCGCGATTCCTGGAGAAGGCCCAGGGCCTCGCCGCGGACGAGATCTTCCTCGATCTGGAGGACTCCGTCGCGCCCGGCGCCAAGGACGAGGCCCGCCGCAACGTCGTCGCCGCGCTCAGGGAGGGCGACTGGACCGGGAAGACGGTCGTCGTCCGGGTCAACGACCTCACCACGCGCTGGACCTACCGGGACGTCATCGAGGTCGTCGAAGGCGCCGGCGACCGGCTCGACTGCCTCATGCTGCCGAAGGTCTCCGACGCCTCCCACGTGGTCTGGCTCGACACCCTCCTCGGCCAGATCGAGCGGGCCACCGGCCTGCCCGAGGGCGGCATCGGGGTCGAGGCGCAGATCGAGGACGCCCGCGGGCTCGTCAACGCCGACGACATCGCCGCGTCCTCGCCCCGGCTGGAGACGCTGGTCTTCGGCCCGGCCGACTTCATGGCCTCGATCGGCATGCGCACGCTGGTCGTGGGCGAGCAGCCACCCGGGTACGGCGAGGGGGACGCCTACCACTACATCCTCATGCGCATCCTGATGGCCGCACGCGCGCACGGCCTCCAGGCGATCGACGGGCCGTACCTGCAGATTCGCGACCTGGACGGCTTCCGCCGGGTGGCCATGCGGTCGGCCGCCCTGGGGTTCGACGGCAAGTGGGTGCTCCATCCGTCGCAGGTGGAGGCGGCCAACGAGGTGTTCTCGCCGTCCCAGGAGGACTACGACCACGCCGAACTCATCCTCGACGCGTACGAGTACTACACGACGGTCGAGAAGCGGGGCGCCGTCATGCTGGGGGACGAGATGATCGACGAGGCCTCGCGGAAGATGGCCCTGGTGGCGGCGGCAAAGGGCCGCGCCGCCGGACTCACCCGCTCCAGCTCCTTCACCCCGCCCGGGTGATCGGCCGCCGTACGCGAAGAATGGACATATGAACGAACCACAGCCGGGCCCGGATCCGGCCGCCGGGCCGCCCCAGCTGCCCGGTCCCTATCTGGCGCCGGGACCGTACGCCGGCGGGACGGCCTGGCCGGCCGGTCCGCCGCAGCCGCTGCCGAACCCACCGCCGAACCCGCCGCAGTGGGCCCATCCGGCGCCGTATTCGGGGCCGTATCCCGGCCCTTATCCCGGTCCCCATCCGTGGGGGCCACCGCCGCCGCGTGCCCGCTGGGACGTCCCGCCCCCGCCCGGCACCCGGTACGACCGCCTGGCGCGTACGGCGTCGCACCGCTGGTGGCGGCCGATCGCCGGCACGCTCGCGATCATCGTGGCCTTCCTGGCGCTCTCGATCGCCCTCGGCCTGGTGGCCTTCATCGTGTCGCTGGTCACCGGGGTGCCCATGGTGCGCTCGGGAACCCGGCTGTTCGCCGATCCCGTCGTCGACCTCGGGTTCCAGCTGGGGGTCATCGCGCTGCTGCTGCCGCTGGTGCTCGGCGCGGCGTGGCTGTTCCAGCGCCGACCGCCGGGGTCGCTGTCGTCGGTGGCCCTGCGGCTGCGGTGGCGGTGGCTGGGGGTGTGCCTGCTGGTCGCGCTGGTGGCGGTCGTGCTCGGGCAGGCCGTCGAGGCCGTGACGCTGATGTCCGCGGGGGTGGATCCCGGATTCCGCTGGGCGGGCTGGGAGGAGTTCCTCCCGGCCATCGTCGTGATCCTGCTGCTGGTGCCGTTCCAGTCGGCGGCCGAGGAGTACGCCTACCGCGGCTGGATCATCCAGGGGTTCGGGGCGTACCTGCGCACTCCGTGGCCGGCGATCCTGGTGGGCGCGGCGGCCTTCGCCGCCTCACACGGTTACACGGGCTGGGGGATCGTCTACGTCTTCGCGTTCGGCATGCTCATGGGCTGGCTGGCGGTCCGCACGGGCGGGCTGGAGGCGCCGATCGCCCTGCACGCGACCAACAACGTCGTGGCGTTCGGAGTCGTCGCGGCCTCCGGGGACATGGGCAGCGCGATGGAACAGGGCGAGGTGCCCTGGGAGGCGCTGATCGGATCGGCCGTGCAGTTCGCGGTTTTCGGCATTGGCGTGCTGATAATCGCCCGAAAGTGGGCAATCCAGACCCTCTCCCGATAAATCTCACTAGAGAGGTATGGCCCCGGGGCTCTTCCCGTGTTGCTCTGGATCCGTGATGGGGTATCACTGTGATCGCTTTGCCGTACCACAGGTGGAACGGTCCGGATCGACCTCTCCGGGGAGGAGGTACTGAGCGTGGCCTCGGGCCCCCACGAGCGCGACCGCCGGCACGCCGCAGACGAGCAGGCGACCCCTCCCACGCCCCCGCCGGAGTTACACCACCGGCCGCCCGGTCCGTCCCCCTGGGCGCTGCCTCCGTTCGCCGCCCCCGTGCCGGAGGACGCGTCCGATGAGGCGGGCGATCCGGAGCCGGGCGACCCGGACTTACGCGGCGGCGGTCCGGACCCGGCGCCGCAGACCTGGGCGCCGCGCCCCGATCAGGACGCGCCGCGCGACCGCGGTCCCCGGACCGGCCGCAGGCCGTACGCCGCGCCGTACGGGGGCGGGGAACCGCGCCACAGCCGCTCCGAGGACCGCGGCGAGCACGGCGACGCGGGCGCGACCGGTCCGCCCGGTCCCGCGGGTTCCCCCGCGCCCCGGCACGGCGAGGGTGCCGGGTCGGCGGGGGAGGCGGCGTCCTCCGGGCAGGAGGCCCGGGGACGCCGCATCGTGAACCGGCCGGACAAGCTGGTCGCCTCGGGGCCGCCACGGCGGCGGCGTGCCCAGATCCCGCGCGAGAACCCCGACGGGCCGGACGCCCCCGAGATCGACACCCCGCCGTCGGGGCCGCTGCGCGAAGAGGACCCCACTGGTCAGGGGGAGCACGGTGGTCAGGGGGACCACGGTGGTCAGGGGGAGCACGGTGGTCAGGGGGAGCACGGTGGTCCGGGGGAGCACGTGTGGACGCACACGCCGCCCGAGCCGGTCGAGCGCATCGGGCGTCCGCCGGGGGGCCGTCCGGCGCGTCCCGACACGCTCGTGGCCGTCGGCCCGCCCCGGGCGGGCGGCGGACGCCGTCACAGACGGGTGCTGCCGGTCCGGCGGTTCCCGCCGCGCCTGCCCCGGCTGGTCGCTCCCGCGGTGATCGCCGTGGTCCTCGTCGCCGCCGCCGTGCTGGGCGTGGCGGTCGTCAGGTGGGCCGGCGGCCCGTCCACGACGGGACTGCGCCTCGCTGCGGGCGACGGCCAGTCGGGCGACGCGGCGTTCTCGGCGCCCGGTCTGCCGGGCAACGGCTCCAGCCAGGTGCTCAACGCGTTCGCCGCGGCGGGCGCGACGGTGGTGGCGGCGGGCAGCGACACGACGAGCCCGCTCACCCGGCCGCTGTTCCTCGTGTCCCCCGACGGCGGCGCGCACTGGCAGACGGGCCGGGTCGCCGACGCCCCGGGGTACGAGTCCGCGCCGGGGGCGGTCGGCAGGGTCGCGGGCGGCGACGGCCGCTGGCTCGCGGTCGGAACCGACGCGCCCGGCTCGGCCGGCCCGGCCGCGCGCGGCATGTGGGTCTCCTCCGACGGCAGGTCGTGGACGGCGGTGGACCCCGCGCGGCTGACCGCGTTCTGGAGCCAGGACAGGATCACCGACGTGGCGCGGACCGCGGCCGGCTTCCTGGCCGTGGGCGCCACGACCCTGCGGGACGGCACGGCGGGCCCGGTCGCCTGGGTGTCGCCCGACGGCGTCGGCTGGACGAGGGTGGACACCGACCAGATCGGCACCCCCGACAAGGTCCGCGCGATGCGGGCGGTGGCCGCGCGGGGCGACCGGGTGGTGGCCCTCGCCGATCCCAGCTCCGGCAATCAGGGGTCGGGCGACACGGTCTCGGTCGTCCTGCGCTCCGACGACGGCGGGCGCACCTGGCTGCGTACGGCCGCGGCGCTGGCGGACGTACGGCCCGAGCCCGGCGCGCTTGCCGTCACCGCGAAGGGCTTCGTGCTCGTGCCCACCCGGCAGAAGTCCGACGGCGGCGAGGTGCGGGTCTACTGCTCGCCCGAGGGCGCCGACTGGACCCAGTGCGGCACGATAGGGCCGCTCGGCGCGGAGGGGACCGGCGTGCGGGGCCTGGCCGCGTCGGCGGCGGGGATCGCGGCGGTCGCCGAGTCGGCCTGGGAACGCTACGCCGTCTACACCAGCCGCGACGGCCGCGAGTGGACCAGGAGCGCCGACCTCGGCGCCATCCCGGGCACCCTGCGCGGGCTGGCCGTCACCGACGCGGGGGTGCTCGTGGCGGGCGGCGACAAGCGCGGGCCCGGCGACGTGGAGAACCTTCCCGTGCTGATCACCGCGGGGAAGGGCGAGGCGGCGCGTGGCGTGCCGCTCAAGGAGATCGCCGGGCTCAACCGGCTCGCCAGGAACACCGCGGACCTCGCCGCCGCCGGCGGCACGTTCGTCGCCGTGGGCTCGGCCAACGGCGACGCCGCGATCTGGACGAGCGGCAACAACGGCGCCAACTGGAAGGACGAGGCGTTCCCCGACCTGCTGGGCGGACCGGGCCGCCAGACCCTCAGCGGCGTCGCGCACGGCCCCAGGGGATGGCTCGCCGTCGGCAGCACGACGACCGACCCGGCGGTGACCCGCCCGCTGGTCGTCACCTCGGCGGACGGGAAGAGCTGGCGGCCCGGTCCGGCGATCCAGGTGCCCGCGGGCCACTTCCTGCTCGCGCCGAGTGTGGCGGCCGCCGGGCCGAAGGGCTACGTCCTCGCGGGGGAGGACCGCTCCGCCACGGGAACGCTGCCCGCCCTGTGGTTCAGCCCCGACCTCAAGCGCTTCACCCGTTCCGCGCCGGGCAGCATGCCGGCCGGCGGGGCGGGCGTGCGCCTGTACGACGTCACGGCGACCCCCCACGGATTCATGGCCGTCGGCGGGTCGGGCACCGCCGACCGGGAGACGGGAGTGGTCTGGGTCTCCTCCGACGGCCTCAACTGGAACGCCCGGGGCCGGGTGCTGCCGCCGGACGCCACCTCGGCCGGGCTGCGCCACGTGGTGGCGACCGGGGCGGGCGTGGTGGTCGTGGGCACCGCGATGACCGAGGACGGCCCCCGCCCGTTCTCCGCGCTGTCCACGGACGACGGCGCCGAATGGGAGTACGGCACGCTGCCCGCCGACGCCGCCGCCTCGGTCCTCGATGTGACCGCGACCGGGCGGGGACTCGTCGCCGTCGGGTCGCACCGGTCGTCCGCGGAGGGCGGCGAGGGCGACAGCGCGGCGTGGGTCTCCGCGGACGGGGTGGACTGGTCGCGCCAGGCGCTCACCCAGGACGGCCTCGGCGGCCAGGGGTCGCAGTGGCTCGGGGCGGTGGCGGTCTCCGGCAACCGGGTGGTGGCCGTCGGAAGGTCGGCCGGCCACGCCGACGACCATCTGACGATCTGGCGCAGCACGGTCACGGAGCGCTGATCCCGGAGACGACCCCCCATTCCGCGAGGGCGTCGGCGAGGCCGTCGGTCAGCGGGAGCCGTGCCAGGTCGGACGGCGCGCACCAGCGGGCGTCGGCGGCGTCGTCCCCGGCCACCGGCACGCCCGAGGCCGTCGCCACGTAGTCGTGGATCTCGTAGGTCGCGCCGCCGGGGGCGGGCCGCAGCACGGTGCCGGCGAGCCGTACCACGGTGACGTCGAGGCCGGTCTCCTCGCGCAGCTCACGGCGCAGAGCCTGCTCGTCGGTCTCGCCGGGCTCGACCCTGCCGCCGGGCAGGGACCACAGACCCTCGCCGGGAGGTCGGCCCCGCCGCACGAGCAGGAGACGTCCCTCGGCGTCGGCGACGATCGCGCCCACACATCTGATACACCGCACATCACCAAGATTACGACTAGATAACGGGCAGACTCTTGACGTACGGACATCACGGACGCACCGTGAATATTTGTGAGAACCGCGCCAACTTGTCCGCGGTGCTTCGGGCCGCTGCACGAACCGAATGTCTGGTCGAGTTCCTGGCGTTGCGACGCCCATGGGGACGTCCTGCCCTTCCAGCCGCCCCGGCGGCCGTCACAGGCCGCGCTGGAGGCCCTCTGCGAGACGGCCAGGGTGCCCGTCTGGCTCCCGTGGCCGCTCCCGTCCGGATGGCTGGTGACGGGCTTCGCCGAGGTGGGTGACGAGCGCACCGGTGTCAGGGCCAGCGTCGTCGCCCTCGCCGGCCCGTCGCTCACGCACGGCCCCGCCGACATGCTGCTCATCGCCGAGGAGCCGGGCATCGGTCTCGGCGCCGCGTACGCCGGGCTGCCCGGCCCGGACCCGGGAGCGGGGTTCGACGCCGGGCCGCCGCACGCCAAGATCGACGCGCGTGGGCACCCCACGGCGCTGTGGTGCGCGGGACGGGCGGTGCCGGGGGACCGGGCCGTCTACGTGGGCGAAGCCCTCGGCAACTGGCTGTGGACGGTCGCCTGGCCCGTCGAGGCGGGGTGCTTCATCGCGCTGGCCAACCTGTCGCTGCGCGATCTGCGGGACCAGGACCAGGCCCTCGACCTGCCCTTCGGCGCCTTCTCGCCGCGTCTGGACGGAGAGGGATAGTAAGGTTCTGAGCCGTGACAGCGCGCATCGAACGAGTGGTGACCTCGGGCCTGGTGGACTACGAGGGCGACGAGCACAAGGTCGAGAACAACACCTGGATCGTGGGTGACGACGACGAGGTGATCGTGATCGACCCGGCGCGGGACGCCGACAAGATCCTGGGGCAGGTCGGCGAGCGCGAGGTCCTCGCCGTCATCTGCACGCACGGACTGCCCGACCACGTGGGCGCCGCGATCGAGGTCGCGGCCAGGGACGAGGCCGTGATCGCCGTGCACCCCAAGGACAAGCGCCTGTGGCGGCAGACCTGGGAGGAGACCTGGCCCGACATCGACATGGAGGACGAGGGGCTGTTCTCCGTGGCCGACGTCGAGCTGGAAGTGCTCTCCACGCCGGGGGTCACGCCGGGCGGCGTCTCGCTCTACTGCGAGGGCCTGGGCGTGGTCTTCAGCGGCAAGACCCTGCTCATGGACGGTCCCGGCAAGCTCGGCGGGGAGTACCCCGCGCTCGCCGACCAGCTCACCTCGATCGGCGAGCGGCTGTTCACGCTGCCGCACGAGACGAGGGTGCTGCCCGCGCACGGCGAGGAGGGCAGGATCGGCGACCTGGAGCCCGAGTTCGACCGCTGGCTGTCGGGGTCGCTGACCGGCGCCCAGGAGGCCGAGCCGGAGCCGCCGCTCGTGGACGGCACCCGCGCGTCCGGCATCACGCTGAACCTCGACGAGTAGGGCCGTGGAGCAGCTCGGCCTCGACGGCATGCCGAGGCGGCTCTACACCTGCACCCCGTCGCGCCTGAACACCTGGCTCGACTGCCGGCGGCGCTACCGCTTCACCTATCTCGACCGGCCCGCTCCGCAGAAGGGGCCCCCATGGGCGCACAACAGCGTGGGGGCCTCCGTCCACAACGCGCTGGCCGCGTGGTGGCGGGAGCCGTACGACCGGCGTACGCCGGTCATGGCGGCCGTGCTGCTCACCAACGGCTGGATCCGCGAGGGGTTCAGAGACGAGGAGCAGTCGGCCACGTGGCGTGACCGCGCCCGCGCGATGGTCTCCTCCTACACGGCCACGCTCGACCCCGGCGACGAGCCGGTGGGCGTCGAGCGCACCGTCGCCACGCGCACGTCGGTCATCGCCGTCTCGGGCCGGGTGGACCGGCTCGACCGGCGCGGGGACGAACTGGTCGTGGTCGACTACAAGACCGGCCGCCGCCCGCCGACCTCCGACGACGCCCGTTCCTCGATCGCGCTGGCCGTCTACGCGATCGCCTCGTCCCGTATGATGCGCCGGGCCTGCCGCCGGGTGGAGTTACACCACCTGCCGACCGGGACGGTCGCGGAGTGGGAGCACACCGAGGAGTCGCTCGCCCGCCACCTGCGCAGGGCCGAGGACATCGCGACGGAGGCGGCCGACGCCGACGACGCCTACCGCGCGGCGGTCCCGAGGCGGGAGGACCGATCCGGGGCGGTCGAGGTGCCGCCCGAGATCGACCGGCTGTTCCCGCCCGAGCCGGGCCCCATCTGCTCCTGGTGCGACTTCCGCCGCCACTGCCCCGAGGGGCGGGCCGCGTCCCCCGACAAGCTTCCCTGGGACGGCCTGCCCGAGACCTCTTCCGGCCTCAGCCCGTCGTACGGCGGGGACGGCGGCGAGGGTCGACCAGCGCTCTGAGGCCCTTGCCGACGTCGTATCCGGCGGCGCCCAGGCGCTCGCGCGAGGCCCGCAGCATGGCCCTGGTGCGCTCGTCCAGCACCTGCTGGTGGACGAAGTCGGGGATCGTGTTCATGGTCAGCCGGAAGGCCCGCAGCGCCGCCGTGACCGTGATCTGCGGCACCTCGGGCAGCACGCCGTACATCCTGCGGGCCCAGTCGGGCAGCGTGTAGTAGCACAGCGCCCCGAACGGGAAGTAGACCGGCTTGGCCGGGGACAGGAAGCGCATGTCGTCCGGCAGCCGCGGCCAGAGCAGGAACCGCACGGCGGCGGCCGACTCGGGGATGACCCGCAGGACCGGCCGCATCCGCGCGAAATACTCGTCCATCTCACTGACCGAGCCGGGCACGTCGTCGGCGTGGAGTCCGACGTAGGTGGCGCTGTTGCGCTGCTCGGCCAGGTACTGGTCGGCCTGCCGGTCGGTGATCCGGGCGCCCGCGCGGCGGACGACCTCCAGGTAGGACATGACCTCGGCGCAGTGGACCCACAGCAGCAGCTCGGGATCGTCCACGCGGTGGGTCCGGCCGGTGTCGGGATCGCGGATGCGCAACGCCCGGTGGATCGCGCGCACCCGCCTGCCGATCTCCTCGGCCTCCTCGGGGCTGCCGTACGTCACCCGGCCCACGAAGTCCGCCGTACGGCGCAGCCGGCCGAAGGGGTCCTCCCGGAAGTTGGAGTTCTGCCACACGCCCCGCATCGCCAGCGGATGCAGGGCCTGCAGCATCAGGCCGCGCACGCCGCCCACCCACATGCTCCGGTCGACGTGGACCAGCCACGTCGCGGACTCCGGAGGCTGGGCGGTCAGGCCGCTGGCGCCGGGCATGACGACCGGCTCATCCGTGCTGGTGCTGGAGCAAGCGGCTCTCCGCGGCGTTCCAGAAGCGGGTCAGGGCCGCCGCGGTGGTCTCGGGGGCCTCGACGGCCGGCGAGTGGAGCGCACCCGGCACCACGACGCACTCCGCGTCGAGCCTGCGGGCCATCTCGGCCTGCAGCAGCGGCGGCCAGCCGTCGTCGTGCTCGCCGTACAGGACCAGGAGGTCGAGCCCGCACCCGGCGAGCTCCTCGCAGCGGTCCGGGGCGCCCAGGACCTCCTTCGCCATCGCCACGAGGCCGGTGGGGTGGTTGCTGAGCAGTCGCTTGCGCAGGAACGCGACGATGTCGTCGGGGACGCCTGCCGCCAGCGCCTCGGGCTCCAGCCTGTTCGACCACATGTAGTCCAGGCCGTACTCCGGGAGCTCGGCCAGCAGGACCCGGCCCATCCGCTCCCGGGGCCCGACGATGCCTCCCGGCCCCGAGCTCATGAGCGTGAGCGAGGCGAGCCTGGCGCCGCCGTTGAGCGCCGCCTCGCGGGCGACGAGCCCGCCGAAGGAGTGTCCCAGCAGGTGGACGGGCTCACCCTGGCCGACGGCCGCGGCGATCGCGTCGATGTCGGCGCCGAGAGCCGCGCACGTGTAGGCCGCGGGGTCGTCCGGGCCCGGCGTCTCGTACTGCCCGCGCATGTCGACCGCGATCACCCGGCGGCCGGCCTGCGCGAGCGTCTGCAGGACGGCGATGAAGTCCTCCTTCGACCCCGTGAAACCGGGGACGAGAAGGGCGGGCCAGCGCTCGGGGACACCGCTGGACGGAAGCGCTTCGAGGGCCGCGAACGAGCCCAGCGGCGTCTCGATCTGCTCACTGCTGACACCCGGCGGAAGGGTCAGGAACCGTGGCGTGCTCACGAGGCCTCCTCCACCTCACCCCGGATCCCGGGAACCGATGGGCCGGACCGGCCCCACGTCCTGGACCGTCTGCTGAAGGCTCGCTCACTCACGTGGCATCACGATACCCAGGAAAGATCCTGACGACACTGCCGAAGCGACTACGCGGGTTTCGGATGGTCATTGCGCATGCCTCCTGTCCAGGTCATACCCACTGCGGGCGAACCGGCCCCCGACGCGACGAGGGCAGGGCGAGCGCCGGCCGTCCGGCGCCCTCCCTGCCCCTGCTGTCGTGCTCATGGACGAGCGGGCCTGTGCCGGCCCCTCACCCCGTACGGCGGGGCCGCGGCCGGGGCGGGCGACGCCGCTGCTGGGCGCGCTCGCTCGCGGCGGACGGCGCGATGTCGTCGTCGTCGGTCGCCAGGTCGGGGGACTTGAACACGATCGCGAACGGGCTGGCCGGGATGATCCGGTCAGGCTCCGGCCGCTGCTCCGGCCGCTCGGCGGGCTCCCCGTCGGCGATCCCGCGCACGGGCGCCTCCCCGGCCGGCTCCTCGACCGGGAGTGCCTGCTGGGCGGCGTCGGCGGCGCGGGTCCTGCGGCGGCGCGCCGGGCGCTCCTCCACCGGCTCCTCGGCCACGGGCACCCGGTCGCCGGCGTCGGCGGCGATGTCGGTGCCGGTGGTGGTGCCGGTGGTGGTGCCGGTGGTGGTGCCGGTGTCGGCGCCGGTGGTGGTCTCGGCGGCGCGGGTCCTGCGGCGGGTGGTCCTGCGCGTGGCCGCCGCCTTCGGCTCGTGCCCGTCGCCGGCGGGCGCGGCCTCCCCGTTCGCCGGGGCCTCGGCCTGCTCCTCGGGGCCGTCCTCGCGGAACCCCACGGCCGTGACGTCGGCCAGCGCGCCGGTCAGGGCCGCGGCGTTCGCGCCCCTTCGCCCGCGGCGCCCCGGCGCGGCCTCCGAGATGGTCTCCAGAGGCTCCACGGGAGCCTCCACCGGAGCCGGAGCCTCGGTCTCCGCCGAGAAGGACGGGTCGGCGTCCTGGGCGCGGCCACCGCGGGTGCGCCGCCGCTCGCGGGTGCGGGCGGGGCGCTCACGACGCTCTTCCCTGTCACCACGACCGGAGTCACCACGACCGGAGTCACCACGACCGGACTTGCCCCGGGACCGGGTGCGGCCCGTCTCGCCGAGGTCCTCGATCTCCTCGGCCTCCAGGCCCGCCCGGGACCGCTGGGCGCGCGGCAGCACGCCCTTGGTCCCCTCGGGGATGTCGAGGTCGGTGTACAGGTGCGGGGAGCTCGAATAGGTCTCGACGGGCTCGGCGAAGTCCAGCGAGAGGGCGTTGTTGATGACCTTCCAGCGGGTCAGCTCGGTCCACTCGACGAAGGTCACCGCGACGCCGGTGCGGCCCGCCCGGCCCGTACGGCCGATCCGGTGGACGTAGGTCTTCTCGTCCTGCGGGCAGTCGTAGTTGACGACGTGGGTGACGTCGTCGATGTCGATGCCGCGCGCCGCGACGTCGGTCGCCACCAGCACGTTGATCTTGCCGTTGCGGAAGGCCCGCAGCGCCTGCTCGCGCTGGCCCTGACCGAGGTCGCCGTGGACGGCCGCCACCGCGAACCCCTTGTCCTTGAGCTGCTCGGCGACCATGTCGCAGGCCCGCTTGGTCTCGCAGAACACCATCGTGAGCCCGGCGCCCCTGCTCTGCAGCAGGCGGGCCACAATCTCGATCTTGTCCATGCGGTGCGTGCGGTACACGTGCTGCGTGGTCAGCGTGGTCGTCTCGGCCTCGGCCGTGCCGCTCTCCGCCCGGACCCGGGTCGGCCGGGTGAGGTAGCGGCGGGAGAGGTTGACGATCTCGCCGGGCATGGTCGCGGAGAACAGCATGGTCTGCCGCTGCTCCGGCACCAGCTTGATGATCCGCTCGATGTCCGGCAGGAAGCCGAGGTCGAGCATGCGGTCGGCCTCGTCCAGCACCAGCATGGTGATCTGGCCGAGGTCGAGGTGCTTCTGCTTGACCAGGTCGAGCAGCCGTCCCGGCGTGCCGACGATCACGTCGACGCCGTTCTTGAGCGCCTCGATCTGCGGCTCGTACGCGCGCCCGCCGTACACGGTGAGGATGCGCGACCCCAGCTTGCCGGCGGCGAGGACCAGGTCCTCGGTCACCTGGAGGGCCAGCTCGCGGGTCGGGACGAGGACCAGACCGCGTGGCTTCTTGCGGTTCTTCCTCGGCTTGCCGACGAGCTGCAGCATGGCGACGCCGAAGGCATAGGTCTTGCCCGTGCCGGTGCGCGCCTGTCCGATGACGTCCTGGCCGGCCAGCGCCAGCGGGAGCGCCATCTCCTGAATCGGGAATGGTGAAGTGATGCCCTCGGTCTCGAGCGCATCAGCGATCTCCGGGATGACTCCCAGGTCTCGGAACGTCGTTGTCAGCGTGGCCTGCCTCAATCAGTGCGAAGGGCGGCCTTCCGGGACAGCCGGCCGGCAGATCTTCCCCGGTCCGGGTCCTCGCGGACAGTCGCGCCCTCGTCGTGATCAGCGACCGCGGCATCCAGTGGTTCCTGGGGGTCCGGGGGATGGCCCCGGATCGACACAGTGAGCGGCACAGTGCGGTCGCACTTCCACGAAGCAGTCTACTCGATACCACAACACGGAACCGATTTCTGCGTCTTCTCGCTAAAAGCTCTTGCTGTGTGGCGGGTGCCGAAGGCCCGGGCGCCGCTCGGATCGAGGGGGCCGGGAGCCGTACGCTGCACCCATGAGTGATTCCTCTCCCGGGACCGTGGACCTGCTCGGTGTCCTCGCGTACGCCGAGCTCACCGCCTTCCTCCGGCTGGCCGAGGACGCCGCGCTGCTGGCTCCGACGCTGAACGACAGGGCCGCCCTCGGGGACGTGGCCGCCACCGAATACGGGCACTTCCGGGTGCTGCGTGACCGGCTGGCCTCGCTCGGCGTCGATCCGGAGGAGGCGATGGCCCCCTTCGTGGAGGCCATCGACGCCTGGCACGCCCAGACCAGGCCCAAGGACTGGCACGAGGCGCTGATCAAGGCGTACGTCGGTGTGGGGATCGCGGGGGACTTCTACCGTGAGGCGGCGCGCCACACCGCACCCTCCATCAGCGCCCTGGTGGACGAGGTGCTGACCGACGAGAGCCGTGGGGAGTTCGCGGTGGAGCGGGTGCGCGCCGCGCTGGACGCCGACCCGCGGCTGTGCGGCCGCCTGGCGCTGTGGGCGCGCCGCATGGTCGGCGAGGCGCTGAGCCAGGGGCAGCGGCTCGCCGCGGCCCGGCCGCAGCTCGCCGCCCTGCTGGTGGGCGAGAACGGTGAGGACCTGGCGGAGGTCGGACGGATGTTCGCCCGGCTGACCGAGGAGCACGGCAAGCGGATGGCGGCCCTCGGCCTCACACCGGGCCCGTAGTCTTCACGGGTTCCGCGGTTGTCGTGGGCGGCCACGCCGGGGTTGTCCAGTGCGCTGACCTGGTGAGACTCCTGGGGCGGCGAGGGCCGGGAGGTGCGGCGGGCGGTCCCGCGCGGCGGCCGGTCCGGCGTTCATGGGTCGCGCACGTGCCAAACGGATGTACGGTGCGAGCATGAGGGCCTCGCGCCGCTACGGCAGTTCCTTGACGAGATGTGGGCCGAACACCTGGACTCCGCGTGCGGTGTTGCGGAGAGGAAGCGCGGGCTGTCCGACGATCAGCGGGAGGCGGGATCCCCATCAGGCGGATCTGACCCGCCGTCCCCGCGGATGCGGTTACGGACGCACCTGAGCCCGCGGCGATCCCCGGGCGGCCGATCGACGGAGCTCGCATCGGACCTCACGGTCAGCCGCCGGGACGGCGCGCGTGGTGGGCGCGCGCCGCCGGCGGCCGGTGAGGCTCGGTGGGCTGTCCCGGTGGGGGGTTACAGAGTTCCGCCGAAGCCGACGGGGCGCGTCTCGTCCTCGCCGATCTCGACGAACCCGAGCGAGGCCACGGGGACGACCACTCGGCGGCCCTTGGTGTCGGTGAGCGTGAAGACGCCCTTCTCCGAGGCGAGCGCCTTGCGGAGCTCCTCCTCGATCTCCTCGGCCGACAGGTCGGTCTCCACGACGAGCTCACGGTGCACCGACTGCACACCGATCTTGATTTCCATCGGGCTCCCCTTTCGCGAGGGCTGGTCCCTACCCATCGTCGCCCCCTCGGGGAGCGGTGAGCCCTGTGATCGCGTGAAGCGAACAGGATTCCGGTCAGCCGGTGCGCGGGAAACCGCTGATGCCCCGCCAGGCCAGGCGCGCCATCAGCTGGGTCGCCGCCTCCTTGGGGATCGAGCCGTGGCTGCTCAGCCAGTAGCGCGCGCTCACCTCGGCCATGCCCACCAGGCCGACGCCGAGCAGGTGCGCCTCGTCGCTGGAGCAGCCGGTGTCCTCCTGGATGACCTGGCTGATCGCCTCGGCGCTCTCGTGCAGCGAACGCTCCATCCGCTGCCGTACGGGCGCGACGTTGCGCAGGTCGGATTCGAAGACGAGCCGGAACGCCTCGCCCTGGCTGGAGACGAAGTCGAAGAAGGCGCCGATCGCGGCCTGCACCCGCTGTTTGTTGTCACTGGTGGACTCGAGTGCCTGCCGGATCCGGGTCACCATGTCGTCGACATGCAGGTCCAGCAGCGCCAGATACAGCTCCAGCTTGCCCGGGAAGTGCTGGTAGAGCACCGGCTTGCTCACACCGGCCCGCTCGGCGATCTCGTCCATCGCCGCCGCGTGGTAGCCGTTCTCCACGAACACTTCCTGTGCCGCGCTCAGCAACTGGCGGCGGCGGGCCATCCGGGGTAGCCGGGTGCCCCGGGGCTTGGCGTCCGGGGTAGCGGTCACGGCAGTCTCCTTGGAAGATGCGCATCGGGGGCTCCCGCCCCGGGGCCTCATCCTACGCGTGGGTAACTCGGGTCAACGATAGTCGTCGTCGTCGAGGTCGACCGTGCGCTCCTGCTCGGCCACGTCGGCCGGGTCGGCGTCGAACGGAACGCGCTCGGGCCAGCGCCGGTCGTCGGGGACCTTGACGAGCTGGTGCTGCTCGACCGCGTCGGCCTCCGGCGCCTCGATCGAGATCTCCTCGACCGTCTCGTCGAGGGGGTCCATCTCGGGCATCTGCGTGTCCTTCCGTTCGAAGGTCGGCTGCGACAGGTCCAACACTACGGCCAGGGCGGCGGCGGAACTAAGCGGCGGGGCTAAGCGGTGAGGGGTACGAACAGGTCACCGTGTTCCGCCACCCGCTCCAGCACGTCGGCAGCGGTGAACACCAGCTGGTCCGGGCTGTCGCACGACTCGACCTCCTCCCACAGCAGGGGAGTGGACGCGGTCGGCCGCCGGGCGGCGCGCAGCGAATAGGGCGCGACGGTCGTCTTGGCCGGGTTGTTCTGGCTCCAGTCGATGAAGACCTTGCCCGGCCGCTCCTTCTTCGCCATCACGCTGGTCACGAACGGATGCTCCGCCTGCATCCGCCGGGCGAGCGTCTTGGCGTACTCGGACGTGCCCGGTCCCCGGTCCCAGGGGACGTAGAGCTGCATGCCCTTCTGCCCGCTGGTCTTGGGAAAGCCGTGCAGGCCGTCGTCCGCCAGGGCCTGCCGCAGCAGGACGGCGACGCGGCAGCAGTCGACGATCGTGGCCGGGGCGCCCGGGTCCAGGTCGAAGACGAGGGTGTCGGGCGGCTGCGGCTCGCCGTCCTTGGCCACCCGCCACATCGGCACGTGGATCTCCAGGGCTGCCAGGTTGGCGTAGTAGACCAGGGTCGGCAGGTCGTCCACGACCGCGAAGTCGATCTCTTCGCGGTTCTTGGTGCTGCCCGGCGCGGGCAGGGTCACCGTACGGACCCAGTCGGGCGTGTGCTCCGGGGTGTTCTTCTCGAAGAAGAACTGGCCTTCGACGCCGTTCGGGTAACGCTTGACCGTGAGCGGGCGCCCCTTCAGGTGCGGCAGCAGGACCGGTGCGATCCGGGTGTAGTAGTCGATCACCTCGGCCTTGGTGAACGCGGTGTCGGGATAGAGGACCTTGTCCAGATTGGTCAGGGCCAGCAGGCGGCCCTCGACCTTCACCCGCACCTTCTCGCTCATTCCTGCTCCTCCCGCCGCACGTCCGCGGGGACCTTGTCGGCACGCACGCCCCGCCACACGGGGTTGCGCAGCCGCCCGTCGCGCGTCCACATCGTGAACGCCACCTCGCCGACCACTTCGGGCCGGACCCATCGGGCGTTCCTGGAGATCTCCCTCGGCAGCCCGTCCGAGAAGGGGCTCTGCCCGATCTCGAGCGGCTCAATCAACCGGAGCAGGTCGCCGAGCGTGGCGTCGGTGAACCCGGTGCCCACGTGGCCGGCGAAGCGGAACTCGGCCGGGGAGGTCCCGGCGTACACGCCGAGCAGGAGCGAACCGACGCCGCCCGCGCGGCGGCCCTTGCCGGGCCGCCAGCCGCCGACGACCACCTCGGCGGTGCGCAGGTTCTTGATTTTGATCCACCAGTCCGCCCTGCGCCCCGGCCGGTACGGCGAGTCGAGGCGCTTGGCGACCACGCCCTCCAGTCCCTGCCGCCTGGTGGCCTCCAGCACGGCCGGTTCACAGGGGAAGCACGGCGGCGCGTCCAGGCCGAGCGAGTCGAGCAGCGCCCGGCGGTCCCGGTACGGCAGGTCGAGCAGCGTGTGCCCGTCGAGATGGAGCAGGTCGAAGGGCAGGTAGGAGACCGGCAGCCGGCCGAGCAGGTGGGCCCCGGCGGGATCGGTGATGTGCATGCGCCTCTGCAGCCGGGCGAAGCTGGGCCGGCCCTCGGGGTCGAAGGCCACCACCTCGCCGTCGACGACCGCCCTGCGGCCGGCGAGCGGCGCCATGGCGGCCGGGATCTCGGGATACCGCGAGGTGAAGTCGGCGCCGTGCCGCCCGGTCACCCGCACGCCGCCGTCGACGTACGCGAGCGCGCGGATGCCGTCCCACTTCACCTCCAGCGCGTACGCCTCGGGGTCGAGGGGGATTTCTCCTGGGATGGCAAGCATCGGCTCGATCGGATACGGCACCGCCATAGTGGGTACCTGCCCATCAGGTAACTCCCTTGAATCCCACCATGGCGTTGTTCGAACACAGAGACGAGAATGTGGCTATGCGCAGCATCTGGAAAGGCGCGATCTCGTTCGGTCTGGTCACCATCCCGGTGAAGCTGTACTCGGCCACCGAACAGAAGGACGTGGCGTTCCACCAGGTGCACCGGGAGGACGGCGGGCGGATCAAGTACAAGCGGGTCTGCTCGGTCGACGGGGAAGAGGTGCCGTACTCCGACATCGCCAAGGGATACGAGCTGGCGACCGGCGAGATGGTCGTGCTGACCGACGAGGACTTCGCCGACCTGCCGCTGACCACCTCCCGCAGGATCGACGTGCTGCAGTTCACCCCCGCGGAGCAGATCGACCCCATCTACTTCGCGAAGTCCTATTACCTGGAGCCGGACGGGCAGGGCGCCAAGCCGTACGTGCTGCTGCGGGACGCGCTGGAGCGGTCCGGACAGGTGGCGGTCGTCAAGGTCGCCCTGCGGCAGCGGGAGTCGCTGGCCGCCCTCCGCGTGCGTGACGGCGTCTTCGTGCTGGAGACCATGCTCTGGCCCGACGAGATCCGCGAGGCCGACTTCGGGTTCCTGGAGGAGGACGTCGACGTACGTCCCCAGGAGCTGAAGATGGCCGAGTCCCTGATCGAGACCATGGTCGCGGACTTCGACCCCACCGAGTACAAGGACGCCTACCGGGAGGCGCTGCAGGAGGTCATCGAGGCCAAGGTGGCCGGCAAGGAGCTCGTCGCCCCCGAGGCCCCCGCGGAGGCCGGCCCCGCCGTCGACCTCATGGCCGCGCTGCGGGCCAGTGTCGAGGCGGCGAAACGGGAGCGTCAGGGCGTCACGGAGACCAAGGCGCCAGGCAGGGCCGCCAAGGCCAAGGCCGCGGCCTCCTCCGGGACCGCCGCCAGGAAGGCCGCGTCGGACGGCGCGGACGAGGAGGAGAAGGCGCCCAAGAAGCGGAAGACCCGCCGGTCCGCGTGAGCCCGCACCTGCTCACAGCTGTTCTGAGGAGCCCCGGCGGATCGATCCGCCGGGGCTTTCTTCACGGTACGGAAGTGGGCGATCCGTACAGGGCCGCGAGCTCTCGGCCGCCCGTTCACCGCCGCCCGATCGCCACGGAGGTGGCGGAGGCGTGATCAGGGCGGGCCCGGACACCGCGGCTTCGCGCTGACGGCCCTGTACGCGTGGGTGTCACCCGTCAGTGTCAGTCGTCGTCGTCGCCGTCGATCTCGATGACGGCGTCACCGGATGCGAAGGCCACGTTCTTCCGGTTGACCTTCTTCTCCTTCTCGTACTTGAGCTTGAAGACGCGGAAGTCGTTGCGGTTGACGGCCGCGTTGCGGCAGCCGCGACCGCGACGTCCGTAGTGGTCACCGTGGCCCCAGTTGCTGGTCATGGTCGGGGTGCCAGGGGCGGCTGCCTGAGCGGCGGTGGCGCTCAGGGCGAGCGCGCCGCCGGCCATTACCGTACTGACCGCCAGACCGGTGATGACGTTCCGGAATTTGGGCATTGAGGTCCTCCTCGAAGGATGGAGTGCCCGAGTACGACATTTCCAGGGTCTGTCGGAAATGTCCGAGCGATGTCCTGTATGTCCGACTATCGCCCGTGGCGTCTTAATTGCCGATGTGGCCTGCCGGCAAACTCGGCCGGAGGGGATTTGGGGCGGGGTTGTGCTGCGATGTGTGGCGTTGAGTGATCGCTGACCTGATCGACGTTCATGTCTGACGTGTCCCGGCGGGACGCGGGGTAGGGGGGCTTCCCGGTCGGCGGCGCGGTGTTCTCAATCCCCGGTTCTCGTGTGCTTCGTCCCTGTCGCGCCGCTGTCCGGGGAGGGCGGCGGCGGGTGTGGGGCGGGCCGGTTCACCCGATGGGAGAGGGGGTGGCGGGGTGGGGACCGGGCGCGCAAAGGTCAGGGCTCCGGCGAGGATCTCGCCGGAGCCCTTATCTCATGCCATCCCGTGGAGGGCGTTTTCAGGCTTCCGCTCGCTCGGCGCGCGGGTGCGCTGAGAACGCCTGGCTGCACTCACCGGCGCCGTCGTTCCCGGCTGGTGGCGGGGAGGGACGCGCGGGCGGCTTGCCCGCTCCTCCCGTCACCCGGCCGGACGGCGCGGTGTCGCGCGAGGTGTCAGTCCTCGCGGATCAGACGTCGTGGTTGGCGTTCTTGTTGTTGTTGTTGAAGCGCTCGCGGTCGTTGCGGTTCCACCAGTCGTTGTTGTTGTGGTCCCACCAGTTCTGGTCGGCCCACCAGTTGTTGTTGAGCCAGTTGAAGTCCTTGTCGTCCTTCTCCTGGAAACCGAAGGCGACATCCTTGGCGACGAGGCCGAAGGCGTCGTGCTGAGACTTGCCGTCCTTGTACAGGTTCTGGCCCCACCAGTTGTTGGTGTCCCACCAGTTGTTCTGGTTGCGGTCGTTGAGGTTGTGGTTCTGGTCGTTGCGCTGCGGGTTGTTGTTGTTGTTCGGGAAGAATGCGTTCGGGAAGTCGTTCCCCTTCTTGTTGTCCTGGGCGATGCCGCCCGTGCTGTCGTCGACGCCGTTGGCCGCGCCGTCCTTGACGATGGGGCTGTCGTTCTTCTTGAAGAAGAAGGGGTTGTCGTCGGCGCTGGCGGCCGTGGCACCCATGGCGACGGCCCCGCCGACGACGGCGGTGCTGAGCGCGAGCCCTGCGAAAATCTTCTTGAGGTTGGGCATTATGGTTCCTCCCTGACAGGATTCGATTTCGAATTGCCCTGCGTCTGTCGGCATTTCCCGTCCGTCTACTGTGGACAGGAATTCCTTCGTGGCTCTTATTGAGCCCTGCTTCCGACGCTAGTGGTGATTTCCTGCCGGACGGCCCGACAAACTGATGCCTGCTGCTTTTAGTTAATGATTAGCTGCGTATAGGCTTGATTCGATGGATAATGCGCCTTATGTAGGGATAGGTACGATTTGCCCCTCTGCTCTGGCCGGGTTCTGACGGTGCGGTGAGCGGAGGCGCCGGCTCACCCGCGCGACGGAGGGACCAGTCCGAGGGAGCGCCGGCCGCCCGTAGGCACTCCCGGGGCGCGCCGGAGAAGGAATGGGCGCGACTGCGGGGCGGAAGTGGGCGGGCGGCGAAGGCCCGGAGGCACGTGGGCGGCCGTGACGACCGTGTGACGGCCGTGACGGCCGTGTGACGGCCGTGGCCGGGAAAAGAGCAGGGCTCCGGCGGAACCTTCCCGCCGGAGCCCTTGGTTGTCACTGTAGGAGGATTGACGGCCGTTCCCGTTCAGGCCGCCGTCGCTCGATGAGCGAGCGGCGGGCCGGTCGAGGAACGTGTCTCCGCATTCAACGGCGCCAGTCCGTGTGCCGGGGTCGGAGACCTCGTGGGAGGTTCTCCGGATCCGTCACCTTCCCGGAGCGGCGCGATCGTCTCGCAGGAGCCGCTGGACCTGCCTTCTCAGTTCACGTGCTCGTTGTTGTTGTTGTTCCACCAGTTGTTGTCGTTGTTGTTCCACCAGTTGTTGTTCTGCCACCAGCCGTTGTTGAACCAGGTGTTGTCCTTGTTCGTCTTGTCCTGGAAGCCGATCGCGACGTCCTTGGCGACGAGCCCGAAGCCGGAGAAGTCGTCGCGCCGGTCGGCGAAGGCGCCCTGGTTCCAGAAGCTCTGGTTGTTCCACCAGTTGTTGTTGTTGTTCTGGTTGAAGTCCTGGTTCTGGTTGTTGCGGTTGAAGTTGTTGTCGTTGTTCGGGCTGAAGAAGACAGGGAAGACGTTCTCCCGATCACCGCGGTCGCCGAAACCCCGGTTGCCCTGAGCGATGCCGCCAGTGCTGTCGTCGACACCGTTGGCCAGGCCGTCCCGGACGATCGGACGGTCGACGTCGCCGGTCCCGGTCGCGGCGCCGGCGGCACCGGCGCCCAGGGCGAGCACGCCGCCGACGGCGGCGGTGCTCAGCGCGAGACCGGCGATGATCTTGTGGAGCTTGGACATGCGTGTCCCCCTTGACAGGATTCAGTATCCCTGAATTTGTTTAGGGCATTTCTTCGAAATGTCCTTCGGGCTCTTGATTGAGCCCTAACTTCCTGTGCTGTCATGATTTCCAGCGAGCTGGCCCGACAAACGGCACTCTAAGCCTTTTGATCACTAGTTAGACTCTTATGAGCTGACTTAGAGGAATTAGAAGAGAAATGTCTCAATTGACCGATTTACGGCGTTGCGTCTCGCGGCTCTGGACGGACACGAAGGCGGCGCCCTGATAGGTGGGGTGTCGTCGGCAGGCACCGTTGCCGTCCGACTCCGGCCGATCCGGAGTCCGGGAGGGGCGGTCCGGCGGGGCCTGTGGTGCCGGCACCCGCGCTCGAGGCCGTCGCCTCGGGCTCCGTGCCGGACGGCGGAACCCGAAGGGTCTTGGGGAGAGGCTCGCGTCCGTATGCGTGGGGTCCGCCGTACCGGGGGAAAAGTCAGGGCTCCGGCGAGAGTCTCGCCGGAGCCCTTGTCTGCTGGATAGAACGGCCGTTCCCGGAGCGTGGAGTGCTCACGGAGCTTGCGACGCCGCGGGAACGTGACTGCGCCTCAGGGCGCCGTTCTCCTGTCGAGGCGGTGGAGTACGGTGTGGCCGGCCGTTTCCGTCATCCTTCACCTCCCAGGATTCCGAGCGGCGCGGTCGTCTTGTGGACCGTTGCCGGCCCCGCCTTTCTCAGTTGCAGAAGTTGTTGTTGCCGTTGTTCCAGTTGTTGCAGTTGTTGTTGTTCCACCAGTTGTTGTTCTGGAACCAGCCGTTGTTGAACCAGTTGCTCTCGCGGTTGGTCTTGTCGCTGAACGCGATCGTGGCGCAGGGGCCGACGATGGCGAAGTTGGAGTCGCTGTCGAGGTTGTCGCAGAACGCGCTCTGGTTCCAGAAGCTCTGGTTGTTCCAGAAGTTGTTGTTCTGGTTGTTGTTGCACCAGTTGTTGTTGTCGCAGTTGTTGTTGAAGCCGTTGCCACAGTTGTTGTTGTTGTTGCCCAGTCCGATGGGAACGAAGTTGTTCTGGGGCGGCATGCCGCCGAGACCGAAGAAGCCGTCTCCGCAGCCGGCGCTCGCGGCCGTGGCGCTCATGGCGATCGCGCCCCCCGCGATCGCGGTGCCGAGTGCGAGGCCGGCGAGAACGTTCTTGAACTTAGGCATTGCTGTCCCCCTTGAAAAGGATTGGAATTCCCCGCATCCTCCGATATTTCTCACTGGAGATTCGAGAGAAATATCTCTATGGCCCCCGTGGGCCGGGTTCCTGCGATACGTTGATGTCCGACGTGCGAGCCCGACAAACGCGCCTCTGTAGCCTTTGATCTGCTATTAGAGCTTTATGGCGGGACTTAGAGTAATAAAGGGCGACTTGTCCAGGAATGTCCGATTTGTTGAGTCGGACGTCCGGCGGTCACGTGGAATGGCCAGGGGCGTCCGGGCGGACATGCCCGGCAGGCGTCACGGGCGGGGCGCCGGGAGGATGGGGAGCCGGCCTGGTGTGCCTCGTGAGGAGTGCCGTCGCGCGAGCTTCTGCGAAGCCCTGTCGAGGGCACGTGGAGGGCCGCGGAGGGCCGTGCAGGGCACGAGAAGGCCTGACGGCACGGCCGACGCGTGCCGACCGCGTCGTCCGGCGGGAGCGGGCCGCTTGAGGCGGCCGTACGCGATTCGGAGGGAGTCGCGACATGGCCGTGCGGGGCCGGCGGAAGCGTGCCGCACGTCCGCGTGCGGCGTCACACGGACGCCGGGGCGGCGGAGGCGGCGAATCTCTGCGCAACGAGAAGCGCCCGTGCTCGCGGGAGCCGCGGAGACGGTCCACGGTCGGCGAGCACGGGCGCCCTTCAGTCGACCCCCGGGCCTGTCACCGGGTGTCAGCGCAGCCGGTCACCCGGCAACGTTCACGGGATGCCCGCGATCAGGGCACGTAGAAGCCGGAGGCGTCGGAGCCGGAACCGTAGCCGTCCCGGTCGTACATCCCGTGGTGCTTCTTCTTGTCCTTGTCCTTGATGTCGGCGTCGACGTCGATGTCGACATCCTTGGTCTTGGCCTGCGGGTTGATCTCGGTGGCCGTGTTCGTGCGCGGGTCGGCCTGCGAGGCCTGGTCCTGCCAGGGCCGGTTGTGCAGCTGGTTGTAGTCGCTGGTGTTGGTGTACGGAATCGTGGAGTTCTGCGACCACTGGGAGTTCCACGGAACCGCGGCGGAGCCGTTCGACGACTTCTGGAACGGCGTGAGCACGAGCGTGAAGTCACGCAGCAGGAACTGGCTCTGGTTCTCCGACTGACGAGCGTGCTGCCACTCGTGGTTCTTGTTCTTGTTCTTGTTCTTGTTCTTGTTACGGCCCTTCTGCCCCTGGGCCTGCCGGTTGGTGTTGTAGTTGCGGTTGTAGGTCGGCCGGACGTAGCGGACGCCGCCGGACGGAGCGGGAACGTACCCGCCCATGACGGTCGCTGCGCTGGCCGTGCCGGCGGTGGCGCCGCCGAGCGCGATGGCCGCGCCGCTCAGCGCGGTGCCGAGGGCGAGAAGCCCGGCGATGTTCTTCAACGCGGACATTTGGGTGTTTCTCCTCTGAATATCGCGACCCCGGCCCGGTCCCGTTGGGGGACCGGAGCGGGTGGTAGTGGTTCGGCGCCGTCGTGTGTGACGCGGCGCGATGCGTTCGCTCGCACCGGCGGTCCTCTCCTCGAACACGCCACCGGTGCTCTGCTTCCTCAACTGCTCGTTCGACCGCGGGACGGAGCGGCGGAAGGGTGGCGCCGGCGCCGTGTCTCACGGTCGTCCGGTCGCCGCCCGTCCCGCAGGGCGGTGTCCGCCGCTCCGGTCTCGCGTGTTTCTTCCGTCGCTCGCGCACTCCGGCTCAGGCGAGGCCGCCGGTCACGAGTACGGGTGGCCGCGGGTTGCCGCGTCACCCGCCGTGGCCGGGACGTTCATGAGGCCGTTTGTGCGGATCCGATCACTCCGCGATAACCTGCGGGCGGTCGTAGCCGCGGTCGTAGCCGCCGTCGTAGCCCTTCTTCTTCTCCTTCTCCACGTCGACGTCGATGTCCGCGTCGATGTCCTTCTTCTTGATGCGCGGGTTGACCTCGGTGGCCGTGTTCGTCTTCGGCTGGGCCAGGGACTCCTGGTCCTGACGCGGGTTGTTGAACTGGTCGCTGTAGCTGTTCGTACGCGTGTACGGGTACGACTGCGTGTTGCCGTACTGCCAGTTGTACGGAAGCGCCCGCGCGTCGGTGTCCGTCTTCTGGAACGGCGTGAGGACGAGCGTGAAGTCACGCAGCAGGAACTGGTTCTGGGCCTGGTTCTGCCGCTCGTGCTGCCACTGCTTGGTCTTGTTCTTGTTCTTGTTCTTGTTGCCGTTCAGGGCCTTGTTCTTCTGCCGCTGCCCATTCCGGTTGCGGTTGTAGTTCACGTAGGGGTAGTAGCCACCGCCGCCGCCCACGTAGCCACCCATCACGGTGGCCGCGTTCGCGCTGCCGGCGGCGACAGCGGTGCCCACGGTGACGGCACCGCCGGTGAGCGCGGCGCTGATCGCGAGGATCCCGACCAGGTTGTTGAACTTGGGCATTTCATGTCCTCCTTGAAGGATTGTTGCCCCGACACTCCGGCGTTTTCCAAGTCGTTCGGAAAATGCCCTTACTGATGACCCTTGGTGGATCATCCCTGCATTGTCTTGTTTTCCTCACCGTCCGAGTGACAAACGGCGATCAGCGGCTTTTGCCATTCACTTATCGCTTTATTGGCATCGTTGACACCGGTAGCATCGCATTGGTCCGAATTGTGATTCCTATCCGCATTTCGAAATGTCCGAATAGGGGTGATATTGGCCCTATGTCGCTCTCGCCGATCGGGGCGAACCCGGATGATCGATCTCGTGCCCCCGGGGTAGCGGGAGTGCCCGCCGAGGTGACGTACGGGCGGGGTTATGGTCGAGAAACGCGAGGCGAACAGGGGAGGACGCGTGGGTGTCGAGCCGATTCCACCGTGGCCCGGCAGGCTCATCGAGCTGGGGGACGCGCGCATCCATGTGCGGACGACCCCGGAGGGGCCGCCGGAGACCGCCGTATACGTGCACGGACTGGCGGGCTCGGCGACCAACTGGACCGACCTCATGGGCGCGCTCGCCGACGATGTGCGGGGCGTCGCCGTCGACCTGCCCGGGGCGGGGCACTCCCCGGAGCCGGCGGACGGCGACTATTCGGTCCCCGCCCATGCCGGAGCGGTGGTCCGTCTGGTGGAGGCCCTGGGGGAGGGGCCCGTCCACCTTCTCGGCAATTCCATGGGCGGCGCGGTCTCGGTCAGGGTCGCGGCCACACGGCCCGACCTCGTCAGGTCGCTGACGCTGGTCTCGCCGGCGCTGCCCGACCTGCTGCCGAGATACGGCCCGGCCAGGATCGCGATGTCGGCCGCCCCGCGGCTGGGCGAGCTGGCCGCCCGCTGGCTCAGCGCGCTGCCGCCGGAGCGGCGCATCCAGGCGACGCTCAGCATGTGCTACGCCGACGTCGGGCGGGTCCACCCGGAGCGGCTGCGCGAGGCGGTCGAGGAACTGCGCCGCCGCGACAGGCTGCCGCACGCGGGGGCGGCCATGGTGGGCTGTGCCCGCGCGATCGTGCGGGAGTACTTCCGCCTGGGCCCGGACAACCTCTGGCGGCAGGCCGAGCGGGTCTCCGCGCCCACCCTCGTCGTGTACGGCCTGCGCGACCGGCTGGTCCACGCCCGCATGGCGCACCGGGCCGGACGGGTCTTCCGTGACGTGCGCCTGGTCACACTTCCGCACGCCGGTCACGTGGCGCAGATGGAGTATCCCGAGCTCGTGGCCCGGGAGGCGCGACGCCTGCTGGCCTACACCAGGGAATCTCTGCGCCGAACAGCCTGATTGGGGAATGCGGGGCCACCCCGGTTAAGTTGTGAGAAGAGCTTGTGATGGGCCCATGGAGCCGAGCGCGACATTGGCACGAAAACGGGAGTGGAACTGTGTCGTTGCCACCGCTGGTAGAGCCGGCAGCAGAGCTGACGGTTGACGAGGTGCGCCGCTACTCGCGCCACCTGATCATCCCCGACGTCGGCATGGCGGGTCAGAAGCGCCTGAAGAACGCCAAGGTGCTGTGTGTGGGCGCGGGCGGCCTGGGCTCTCCCGCGCTGCTGTACCTGGCCGCGGCCGGGGTCGGGACGCTCGGCATCGTCGACTTCGACGTCGTGGACGAGTCGAACCTGCAGCGCCAGGTGATCCACGGACAGTCGGACGTGGGCCGCCTGAAGGCCGAGTCCGCCGCCGCGAGCGTGCGCGAGATCAACCCGCTGGTCAACGTCATCATTCACAACGTCGCTCTCACGACCGACAACGTGATGGACATCTTCTCCGGCTACGACCTCATCGTGGACGGCACGGACAACTTCGCCACCCGCTACATGGTCAACGACGCGGCGGTGCTGCTGGGCAAGCCGTACGTGTGGGGGTCCATCTACCGGTTCGACGGGCAGGCCAGCGTCTTCTGGGCCGAGCACGGTCCCTGCTACCGCTGCCTCTACCCCGAGCCCCCGCCGCCCGGCATGGTCCCGAGCTGCGCCGAGGGCGGCGTCCTCGGCGTGCTGTGCGCGTCGATCGGCTCCATCCAGGTGAACGAGGCCATCAAGGTCATCACCGGCGTCGGCGAGCCGCTCGTCGGCCGCCTGATGATCTACGACGCCCTCGAGATGAAGTACCGGGACGTCAAGGTCCGCAAGGACCCCGAGTGCCCGCTGTGCGGCAAGAACCCGTCGATCACCGAGCTGATCGACTACGAGGCGTTCTGCGGCACGCTCTCGGACGAGGCGCAGCAGGCCGCCGCGGGCAGCACGATCACCGCGGGCGAGCTCGAGGCGATGCGCGAGCGGGGTGAGGAGATCATGCTCATCGACGTCCGCGAGCCGAACGAGTACAAGATCGTCAACATCCCCGGCGCCGTGCTGATCCCCAAGGGCGAGTTCCTCAACGGCTCGGCCCTGGAGCGGCTGCCGCAGGACAAGAAGATCGTGCTGCACTGCAAGTCGGGCGCCCGCTCGGCCGAGGTCCTCGCGGTCCTCAAGAACGCCTGCTTCTCCGACGCCGTCCACGTGGGCGGCGGCGTGCTGAGCTGGATCAAGACGGTCGACCCCAGCCTGCCGACCTACTGACGCGGAACCGACGACGGCCGCCGCCTCCTGCCGGGGCGGCGGCCGTCGTCGTGGCGCCCTATCCGTGTCCGCCCTACTCGTGTCCGCCCTACTCGTGTCCGCCCGGCACGACCGTGAGGCCGCTGGGCGCGACGATGCGCTGCAGGTTCTCGACGTACGCGGTGAACGCCGCTCGCCCCTCGTCCGTGAGCTTGAACCACGTCTTGGGCCGCTTGCCCACGTAGCCCTTGCGTACGGTGACGTACCCGGCGGCCTCGAGCGCGCTGCCGTGCTTGGACAGGACGGAGTCGCTGACGCCGACGGTGTCGCGGACGAACGCGAACTCCGCCTCCTCGGCCGCCGCGAGCAGCGAGACGATCTGCAGCCGGGTCGGCGCGTGGATGACCGGATCGAGATCCATCAGCGGTTCTCGATCCCGCGGGCGAGCAGCGCGGAGACCCAGCGCCCGACGAAGGGCCCGGTGACGAGCTGGAACGCCGTCATGGCGAGGCCGCCATAGGTGCGGGCGTAGGCCACCTCGGCCGCGCCCAGGCCGAAGGCGACGGCCAGGCAGATCCCGATGCTCAGGAGAAGCCAGACGGCGAAGACCCCGAGGGCGTCCGCGCGCATCAGGCTGCGGTGGGCCGTCATCGTGCGAGTCCGGATGAAGACGGCGATCAGCGCCCCCATGCCGGCGCACAGCAGGACACTCGTGATCACCGTCACCGGAACGGGCGTGCCCGGCTCGGTGACGAACTGCACACCGGTCACGAACAGCCCGACCCCGACGCCGTACCAGGCCGGGAACCAGGGCTGGGACCTGACGGCCTTCGCCTGGGTCTGCCGGATCGTCGCCAGGCTACGCGCCGCTTCCTCGGGGTTCATGGGGGCTCCTCTCGCCGCTCTTTCCATTATGGAAAGTACTTTCCTCTTTCCGTAGCGTCAAGTACTTTCCGTGCGATTTGGGGGGATGCCGGTCGGTAGGTCGCGTTAAGGTCACTGAAGGAGGGAGGCCACGACGGGAACGGAGGCGAAGTGGGCGAGACGCGGACCTGGCCTGCCGTGGCCGTGGCCTCCGCGATCACCCTCGTCCTGGCGATCGTCGGCGGGATCGCGGCCAGCGCCGCCGTCGCCGAGCTGACCAGAGGCCCGAGCGCCGCCGAGCTGCGCGAGGCACAGGCGGCCGAGACGGCGTTGCGGTGGGAGCGCTGGCCGGCCGGCCGGATCTTCCCCGCCACGCTGGTCTACACGAGCGAGCAGGGCGGGCGTGAGCTGGCGCGGCGGGTGGGCATCTCCTCGCGCACCGACTGCCGCGGCGCCGTCGACAGGGCCATCGCCGACCAGATGAAAGCGGCCGGCTGCCGGGCGATCCTGCGGGCCACCTACCTCGACGCCCTGCAGGGCATCGTGGTGACGATCGGCGTGGCGGCCTTCCCCGACGCGCTCGGGGCGCGCTCGGCCATCCCCGTCTTCCCGAGCGACGGGTCGGCCGCCCCCGGGCTGCGCGCCCTCGCGTTCCCCGGCACGGTGACCGACCGCTTCACGGCGAGCGGACGCCAGGCGCTGACCCTGCGGACGGCCGGGCCGTACCTCGTGATGGCGACGGCGGGGCAGGTCGACGGGCGTCCGGCCCGTGCGCTCGGAGAGCAACGGGACACGATGTTCTCGTTCACCGAGGACCTGGCCGAGGAGGTCGGCGACATCCTCACCGCCCCCGCCTCCCCGGACTGCACCGCCAAGGAGTGGCGGTGCTGACCGCGCTGCGGCGGAAGGTCCTCGCCGCGTCGGCCGCGGCGCTGCTCGCCGGCGCGTTCCTGCCCACCGGCCCGGCCGAGGCCGACGACGTACGGCTCAGTCAGCAGGACGTGCTGCGCACCCTGGACGTCGACGACGCCTGGCGGCTGACCAAGGGCAGGGGCGTCACCGTCGCGGTCCTGGACTCCGGCGTCGATCCCGATCACCGCGACCTCGCCGGGTCGGTCGTCACCGGGAGGGACTTCACCGTCGGGGCGAACCCGCGCGGGGTGCAGCCGGTGCGCCTGCACGGCACGTACATGGCCTCGCTCATCGCCGGGCACGGGCACGGCCCGGGCGGCGCCGACGGCATCATCGGCATCGCGCCGGAGGCCAAGGTGCTGTCCGTGCGGGTGATCCTGGAGGACGAGGAGCCCGGGTTCCGCACGTTCAACTCGGACACGCGGTACGAGGCCGTGGTCGCCAAGGGCATCCGGTACGCCGTGGACCACGGCGCGAAGGTCATCAACCTGTCGCTGTCGAAGGACATGCCGACGAAGGACGAGCGCACGGCGATCCGCTACGCGATCTCCAAGGGCGTCGTCCTCGTCGCGGCGGCGGGCAACGACGGGGCGGGCAAGCGGACCGCGCCGTACTCCTACCCCGCCTCGATCCCCGGCGTGATCTCGGTGGCCGCCGTGACGTCCACGCTGCGGCGCGCCTCGTTCTCCAACCGCAACTCCTCGGTCATGGTGGCCGCCCCGGGCGTCGACGTCCTCGGGGCCGGGCCGGGCGACGAGTACTGGGTCGGCCGGGGGACCTCCCAGGCGACCGCGCTCGTCTCCGGCGTCGCCGCGCTGATCAAGTCGCGCTACCCCCGCATGTCGCCCGCCCTCGTCGCGCAGGCGCTCACGTCGTCGCCGGCCCGCCGGGGTCCCTACAACACCGGCACCGGTTTCGGAGTGGTCAACGCGCACCGGGCGCTGAGCGTCGCGGCCACCCTCGCCCGCCACAGCGCGACGGCGTCGGGGGCCGGCGTGCAGAGCCCCTCGCGTCCCGTCCGCTCGGCCGCCGACGGCCACGACCCGATCATGGTCGTCCAGCGCGACACCGGGACGATCCTCCTCTACGGCGGCATCGCGCTCGGCGCCTTCGCCGGCTCCGGCGCGGGTCTGGCCGTCCTGCTCGTGCTCACGCGGCGGGCGCGCAGACGGCAGCGGGAGGAGGACGACGCGCTGCCGCCGGCTCCTTGGCCGACGGGCCTGCCGACGTAGCATCGAGGTATGCCGCCCGAGCAGTCCCGCACCCCGAAGACGGCACGGACGCCGTCCGGCCTCCGGCGGGCGGGCCCGCGGGCACTGCCGCTCGGCGCGTCCGCCCGGCGCCCGCGCGCGCGGCCCTGGAGGGCGTCCAGAGGGCGCGCCGCCGCCGCGCAGGCGGCCAGGGAGCGGGCCGAACTCGAGCGGGGCGTCCGGTTCCGCTCGCTCTACCTCACGATCATGGGTGTCGTCCTCGCCGTCGCGGCGGTGAACGTGCTGCTGGGATCGGTCGGGCTGATCCAGGAGAACAGGTCCCGGCCGCTCACCGACGCCGAGCGCGCCCGCTACGTGGCCGAGGACGTGGCCAGGCGATGGCGCGCGTGGCCGGCCGGGATGGTCTTCCCCGAGGAGTTGCCCTACACGGCGCTCGGCCGTGCGCAGCAGTACGCGCATCGGGTCGGCATCGCCCCCGAGGCGGACTGCGCGGCCGCGGCCGACTCGCCGGTGGCGTCGGTGCTGCGCAAGTACGGCTGCCAGGCCATGCTGCGCGCCACCTACGTCGACCAGACCTCGACGTTCGCCGTCACCGTGGGCGTCGCCGTGCTGCCGAGCGAGCAGGCCCGCACCGACGCGGCCGGCGAACTGCCCGTGGACGACCGGGTGGGCGTACGGCCGGTGGCCTTCTCCGGCACGGTCACCGACACCTTCGGCGCGGCCCAGCGCCAGCGCACCGGATGGGTGGGCGCGGGGCCGTACATCGTCTTCTCCACAGCGGGGTACACCGACGGCAGGACTCGTGCCTCCGTCCCCTTGGAGGAACAGGTGAACAGCGAGATGTGGCCCGTGGCCGAGACCGTGGCCGGGCGCATCGCGCGCGCCCTCGGAGAGCCCCCGGACGTCCCCCGTTGCACGCAGGGGAACGTGTGCTGAGGCCGGCCTCCGTCTGCGCGGCGCTGACCGCCGTCCTGCTGGGGGCCGGGCCGGCGGCCTGGGCGGCGCCGGGCGGCGAGGACGCGACGTGGGCGCTCGACGCCGTCGGCGCCGCCGCCGCGTGGAAGGTCAGCAAGGGCGCGGGCGTGACCGTCGCCCTGCTCGGCGCCGGGCAGCCGGACACCGGCCTGCCCGAGCTCGGCGACCGGGTCGAGCGCGGGCCGGACATGACGGGCACGGCGTTCGGCGACGAGACGGCGAAGTCGGGCGACGACGCGACCGCGATGGCCTCCGTGATCGCCGGGAGCGGGCGCGGCGGTGGAATCTCCGGGGTCGCGCCGGAGGCGCGCGTGCTGTCCCTGCCCGTGGTGGCCCCGCGGCCGCAGGGCGGCTCCGTCGATCCCGAAGGCGCGGCGGGGGAGTCGCAGGACAGCCCGATCGCGCGCGGCATCCGCTACGCGATCGGCCGGGGAGCCAAGGTCATCTGCCTGCCCGTCCCCGTGTACGCCGTGGACCGCGCGGAGCGGGACGCCGTCTCCTTCGCGCTGGCCAGGGGCGTCGTTCTCGTGGCGGCCGCGGGGGACGCGGGCCGGTCGCCCTACGCCCGGCAGAACGGCACCTCCTACTGGGCCTTTCCCGCGGGCTACCCCGGGGTGGTCGGCGTCGCCGCCGCCGACCGCCGGGGCGCCAAGACCGCGGGCAGCAGCGACAACCTCTCCGTCCTGGTCGCCGCGCCGGGGGACCGGGTGCCCGCCGCTCTCGCCGGCGGCCGCCACGGGACCGTGTCGGGGACCGGAGTGGCCAGCGCGATCGTCGCGGGGACTATTGCACTGATAAAGGCCAAATATCCGGATTTGTCGCCGGAATTGGTGTCGCGCGCGCTGACCTCGACCTCGCGGCCCCACCCCGCCGCGGGTTATGACGACAAAGTCGGATTCGGAGTAGTGGACGCGGCGGCGGCCCTGCGGAAGGCCGGGGAACTCACCGGGTATGGCCGCGCCTCGGCGGTTCAGGACGACGCGCACTTCGGCAAGGGCCCGGTCTCGCGGGGACCCGCGCGCCCGGGGCCGGATCCGGTTAGGCTCTGGATCTACGGCATCGCCGTTCTGCTGGGAATAGGCGGTTTCTGCGTCGGTGCCGTCGCGCTGCTCCGCCGATAACCGATGCCGGTGATCACATGTTGGCAGCCGTTTCGCAGCATTTCGGACGCGGTACTCCCGATGTTCGTGTTTCCGGTGACACGGCCGGGTCAAGTTTCGCTAAGGTCGCGGCTCATGGGGTACGAGCTGCGCGTAGAGCGTGATGCACCGCTCGCCTACGCCGAACTCGCGAGCGTCTCGGCGCAGGCCGGATTCGAGCTGCGCGGGTCGCACGAGGCGGGCGAGGTCGTCGCGCGCCACGGCGACTCCGTGCACCCGGTCGCGACCTGGTCGGGCCGGCTCTTCGGCCAGCCGGGATCGGACTGGCAGGTCGCCCAGCTGGCCCGTCTCACCGACCTCATGGGCGCCCGGCTCCTGGGCGAGGACGGCGAGGCGTACGGCATCAGGAACGGCGTCGTCGAGCAGATCAACGGATCGTCGACGTACGAGTTCGGCAAGCTCGAAGAGATCATCGCGGCCGGGCCCACCGAGTGGAGCGCTTGACAGACGGCCGCGGCCAGCCGCCGCCGTACGCGGAGCGGGTGCTCGACCTGGTCGAGCGGATCCCGCGCGGCAAGGTGATGTCGTACGGGGACGTCGCCGAGTATCTCGGTGAGGGCGGCCCCCGGCAGGTCGGCCGTGTCATGTCACTGTGGGGCGGAGCCGTGCCGTGGTGGCGGGTGATCCACGCCGACGGCACCCCCGCCTCCGGTCTGGAGGCCGAGTGCCTGGCCCGCTGGCGTGACGAGGGCACCCCGGTCCGCGGTGCCAGGGCCGACATGCGCGCGGCGCGCTGGGACGGCCGCGACCGACCGTCGTGGTCATCACCGTAGCCGTCTCCGGGGCCTGACCGGAGAGCTGACAAGCCGCACCGTGATCGGTCGGACGAGCATCTCCGTCCCCGCGTAGTGCCGCTCGTCACCCCGTGCCACAGGGGTGTCACCCGGTGATTCACAGGAAATCCACAGGCTTGCGCGAGTCAGGTCCGGCAGTGTTCCGAGGGCATTACCATTTTCTGAACACAGGTCTGGCGAAGGGCGGTGCCTCCCGTATGACACCCGCACCCACGAGCGATGCCGTCGCCGAGCGACTGCGGGCTGTCCAGGAGCTTTACGACCGGGGCGAGCCGATAGACGCGCTGGTCGCGCTCGTACGCGCGGAGGGGCTCAGCCCCGCGCAGCGACGGGAGGTCGACCGTGAGGCGATCGCCGGTCCCCTCGGTCTGCGCCTCGACGCCGCAGCCAAGCGCGGGCCCGCCCGCCGCCGCCAGGCCATCGACGTGCTCCGGCCGTATCTCGCGGAGGTCGACCCGAAGGTCAAGCGGGAGCTTCCGGTCGGGCGCCGGGTGGCCTGCCACCTGATCGAGACCCAGGACCCGGGCGAGCTCGCAGAGAGCGACGCGCTGAGCAAGCTCGCCGCCGCGGCGGCCGAGCCCTCCCGCCGGGTCCGGCGGGGCCTGCGGTGGTACGCCGACCTGCCGGTCGAGGTCGCCGACCCCTCGCTGCTGCGCCTGCGGGCCGCCGACCTCGTGCCGGTCACGCAGATCGACGACATCACCTGGGTGGGCAACCGCCTGCGGGTGACCGGACATGCCTACATCGCGGGCCTGTCGGTCCGCAGCGGCCGCTTCAACCGCGCCACGGTCGTGCTGCACGGCCCCCGGTGGCTGCCCCGGGTCAGGATGAGGACCCGCAGGACCTACCGCCCGGAGGCCACTCACGCGGCCCGTGAGCCCGGATGCAACTACGACTGGGCGGGCTTCACGGCCGAAGTGCACCCCTTCGCCCTGCGCTGGCGTGCCGGCGTGCGGGCCCTGGTGCGCGGCACGAAGCGGGTGCTGCGCCGCCGTCACATCGTCCAGGACACCACCACCTGGCGGGCCGAGATCGTGATCTGGAGCCGCGCCGCCCGGGCCAAGGGCGTGCTGCGCGGTCCCGTGATCGGCCGCACCGAGCGCCCCGCCGGGCTGCAGGTGCGCCCGCGCTGGTGGGTGCGGCCCGTGTGGACCTCCGACAAGGCGCTGCAGGTGGTCTACCAGCCGACCCGCGCCCAGCTGACCGGCGTGCGGCTCGACGGCGACAGCGTCGAGCTCACCGGCTTCCTGCCGGGCCGGCCCATCACCAAGGGCAAGGCCCGCGTCGGCGGGCACCGCATGTCGGCCGACTTCACCCCGGTCGAGGGCGGCAGCCGCTTCTCGCTGTCGCTCGCGGTCGGCACCCTGCTCAACGCGGAGTCCCGGCGGCTGTGGGTCGAACCCAAGGGCGACCCGGCCGCGGCCGTGATGCTGGAGGGCGCGGAGGAGACCCGTCTCCTCGTCGGCGAGCGCGAGGTCACGGTGCAGGGCGACCGGCGCGACCGGGTCGTCATCTCCGGCCACAAGATCCTGCCCGTCGTCACCTCGGCCGAGTGGCACGACGAGTCGATCGCGCTCACCGGCCGCTACCCCGACCCCGACCAGGGCCCGCGCGAGCTCGTGCTGCGGCACCGGGGCGGGCTCACGATCCGCGTGCCGGTAGAGCGCGACGGCGAGCGGTTCACCGTGCGGCTGTCGCCCGGCGCGATGCCCCGCTTCGGGTCGGCCGTGCCGCTGGCCGAGGGCAGCTGGAACATCTCCCTGGCCCCGCCCGGCAGGTACGGCCCCGCCATGGTGCCCGCCCGGTTCGACCACGCCGGCCTCGACGCCCTGGACGAGAGCCCGCGGACCATCGGCGGCCGGGTCTACCGGTTCGTCGCCACCCGTTACGACGTGCCGGTGCTGCTGGCGGCCGAGGACCGGCCGGGTGACGAGCGGAGCGCGGCGGGGGTGTGGGCGCTCAGCCGCACCTTCTACCCCGCCGAGCGGGCCCGGCCCCTGCGGGAGGCCACCGTCTACGTCTCCTTCGACGGCCGCGCGTACTCGGACAACCCGCGCGCCATCTACGAGGAGCGGCTGCGGCGCGGCGACGAGAGCGAGCACATCTGGGTCGTCAGGGACGGCGCGTTCGTGCCGCCGGGCTCGCGCGAGCTCGGCCTCGGCGACGGCGTGACGCCCACGGTCGTCCGCGAGGGCAGCCGGGAGCACTACGAGGCGCTGGCCCGCGCCCGCTACGTCGTCTCCAACGGCTTCCTGCCGCAGTGGTTCCGCACCCGCGAGGACCAGGTGTGCCTGCAGACCTGGCACGGCACGCCGGTCAAGCACATCGGCCGCGACCAGGCCCACATGAAGCGTGAGCCCCGGCCCCCGGTGTGGCACCGCCAGGCCGTGGAGGTGCGCGGCTGGGACGTGCTGCTGTCGCAGAGCCCGTGGGCGTCGGGTGTGCTGCGCAAGGCCTTCGGCTACGAGGGCGAGATCCTGGAGTCGGGCTACCCGCGTAACGACCTGCTCGTCTGCGGTGACCGTGACGCGCTGGCCGCGGAGATCAGGCGCCGGATCGGCATCCCCGAGGGCAAGCGGGTCGTCCTGTACGCGCCGACCTACCGCGACTACGACCGCAGGAACGCCGTGGTCAAGCTCGACCTGACCGACGCGAAGCGGGCGCTCGGCGCCGACCACGTCGTGCTGGTGCGCGGCCACATGATGCAGGCCTTCCCGCACGTGAACGCGCACGACGGGTTCGCGATCGACGTGACGACCTACCCCGACACCGCCGACCTGCTGCTGATCGCCGACGTGCTCGTCACCGACTACTCGTCGGTGATGTTCGACTTCGTGGCGACCGGGCGGCCGGTCGTGCTGTTCACGCCGGACCTGGGCAAGTACCGCTCGTCCCGCGGGCTGTACCTCGACCTGGAGTCCCAGCGCCCGGGGCCGCGCCTGGAGACCTCGCCCGAGGTCGTCGAGGTCCTGCGGAACATCGACGCCGTGACCGCCAAGCTGGCCGATCGCTACTCGGCCTTCGTACGGACCTACGCGCCGCACGACAACGGCAAGGCCACCGCCCGCGTCATCGACCACGTCTTCACGTCTTGAGCGAGGCCGAGAACGTCGCGGATTGCGAGGCAGGGGTGCCGGACGGACGAGGTCCGCGGGAGATGAGGCCGGGCATGCGACCGTATGGGCGGATGCTCGTGCTGGCCGCGGTGGTTCTTCTCGTGGACCAGGTCTCCAAGTTCTGGGCGATCTCCGCGCTCTCGGGCGGTGAGAGCATCACGGTGATCCCGCGGCTGATCCGGTTGCGGTTGTTGCTGAACCCCGGCGCCGCCTTCTCGATCGGCGAGGGTGCGACGTGGGTGTTCACCCTGACGGCGGCCGTCGCGGTCGCCGGCATCCTCCACGTCGGGCGGCGGCTGCGGTCGCCGGCCTGGACCCTGGTGCTGGGTGCGTTGCTCGGGGGCGCCACATCCCATCTGCTCGACCGCCTCTTCCGCCCGCCCGCCTTCGCCCGGGGCCATGTCGTGGACTTCATCGACTACGGCGGCCTGTTCGTCGGCAACGTCGCCGACATCGCGCTCGTGGGCGGCTGCGCCTTCCTCCTGGTGCTGAGCCTGCGCGACGTCCCCCTCGGAGGCGTACCCGACAAGGCGCGCCCCTCCGCATAGGCGGACCGCTCCGGCGGCGCCCCGCGCCTGGCGATATCCCGTCGGCATCTGTCGCCAATCCCTCTGGGAAGACGTGCCGGGTGACTGGTTGGCTTCCTGACGCGGGTTCGCCGGCACCGTCCCGGTGCCGGCCGTCCGCCCGCGCCGGACAGCCAGCCATCCGAAAGAGCCCCACGATCATGAGTGTCGTCACGCCGATCCTGATCGGCCTCGCCTACGCCGTGCTGATGTCGTTGATCCCCGAACCGCACCGCCGTCGCTTCAACGCCATCATGGTGGCCGGAGCGGGGGCCGCCTACCTCAGCGGCGGGGGCCTCGGCGGCTGGGAGTTCCCCTTCACCGCCCTCGTCGCGTACTGCGCCTACCGCGGTCTGGAGTCGTGGACGTTCATCGGGATCGCCTGGCTGCTGCACACCGGATGGGACATCCTGCACCACCTCAAGGGCAGCCCGATCATCCCCTTCGCCCATGACTCGTCCTTCGGCTGCGCCATCTGCGATCCCGTCATCGCCCTGTGGTGCTTGCGGGGCGGCCCCTCGCTCATCGGCCTCGTCCGGACCCGAGTCACCCGGCCGCGCACACCGTGACCGGCCGGCGTCGTCAGGCCTGGTTCGTCGGCAGCACGACGACCTGACGGAGGTTGACGTGCCTGGCCCGGCTGACCGCGTACCCGATGAGGTCGGCGATCTCCTCGGCGGTCAGGGGCGTGATGACCTGGAACATCCCGGCCAGTTGCGCCCCGAGCTCCGCACTGTCGACGTGGTCGCCCAGTTCCGTCGCCGTCAGGCCCGGCTCGATGTTGGTCACCCGTACACCCCTCGGGCCGAACTCCGCGCGCAGGTTCGCGGACAGGTGGCTGAGGGCGGCCTTGGTCGCCCCGTAGACGGCGTAGCCGGGGAAGACGAGGTGGGCGCCGATCGACGAAATGGTGACGAGGTCGGCCGTCCGGCCGTCGGCCGCCGCCGTGAGCAGGTCGGCGGTGAAGGCCCTGATGATCCGCAGGGCCCCGGCGAGATTCGTGTCGAGCATCCGCGTCCACTCGTCGGCGCGGCCGTCGTCGATCGAGTTGGGCAGCATCACGCCCGCGGCGTTGACCACCAGGTCCACGGGCCCGAACTCGGCGTGGATCCGGTCCACGGCGGCGGACACGCTGTCGTCCCGGGTGACGTCCGCGGTCACGGCCAGCGCGGTGCCGCCGTCCGCGGCGATCTTGCGGGCCAGGTCCTCCAGCCGGTCGGCGCGGCGGGCGAGCAGCGCGACCTTCGCGCCGGAGGCGGCCAGCAGCCGGGCCGTCGCCTCTCCCATGCCGCTGGCGGCCCCGGTGACCACGGCGACGCGTCCGGCCAGGTTCTCGTAGCTCATCGTGACTCCTTCGAGTTCGCGGTTCGACGAGAGCCACTCTGCCGGGGCGGGCCGGGCCCACCCAGCGCACGCCTTTTACTGGTAACGGCGGTACTAGGCTTGTGTGTCATGCATGGTGAGCTGGGACGGTTTCTGCGCTCCCGCCGGGCCCGGATCCGGCCCGAGGACGCCGGCCTCCCGGCACACGGGCGCCGGCGTGTCAGCGGGCTGCGGCGCGAGGAGGTCGCACTGCTCGCGGGCATGAGCGTGGAGTACTACATCCGCCTGGAGCAGGAGCGCGTCCGCAACGTCTCCGACGAGGTGCTCGACGCGGTCGCCCGGGTGCTGCGCCTGGACGGCACCGAGCGGGCGCACCTGCGCCGCCTCCTCCGGCCGCCGGACGACCGGCGGGCTCCCCTCGCCCATGTCCGGCCCGGGGTGCGGATGCTCCTGGACGCGGCCGACTCCGTGCCGGCGTTCGTCCTCGGGCCCCGGATGGACGTGCTCGCCTGGAACGCCCTCGCCGACGCGGTCACCGGTTTTTCGGACATGCCCGCAGGCGAGCGCAACATGGCCCGCCAGACGTTCCTTACGCCGCGGGCGCGCTCGCTCTACCGCGACTGGGCGGCCGTGGCCGCCGAGATCATCTCCTATCTGCGCCTGTACGCCGGGAGGCACCCGGACGACCCGTTGCTGGGCCCGCTCGTCGCCGACCTGTCCGCCGATCCCGATTTCGCCCGGCTGTGGGAGGAGCACCCGGTGGCCGAGAAGACCTTCGGCGTCAAGCTGCTGCGCCACCCGGAGCTCGGTGATCTGGACTTCGCGTACGAGACGCTGGCCCTGCCCGGGGACCCCGACCTGCTGGTCGTCATGTACACCGCCGATCCGGTCTCCCCGACCGGCCGTGTTCTGAACCGGCTCCGCGAGGCCCGCGAACCGGGCGTACGGGAGGCGGCGGCCGCGGGCTGATCCGCCCGAGCAGGACGCGGAGTGGGCATTCGGGCACGATCTGCCCCAGTGATCTGGTGGAATGCTGTGTTGTGAGTGGTCAGAACTACCGTCTGGTACGGCGTGGCGGGGTGGGGCGGCGTTCGGCTCCCGTGCTGGACGAACATCAGCGGGCCGTCGTCGGGCACGAGAGCGGGCCCCTGCTCGTGCTCGCCGGGCCGGGAACCGGCAAGACCACCACGATCGTGGAGACCGTCGTCGACCGGGTCGAGCGCCGGGGCGTGGACCCCGAGCGCGTGCTCGTCCTCACGTTCAGCCGCAAGGCGGCCGGCGAGCTGCGGGAGCGGATCACCGCCCGGATGCGCAGGACCACCAGGACCCCGCTGGCCCTCACGTTCCACAGCTACGCGTACGCGCTGCTGCGCCGGGAGGCGGTGCTGGCCAATGAGCCGCCGCCGCGCCTGCTCACCGGTCCCGAGCAGCTGCTGGAGATCCGGCGGCTGCTGCACGGCGAGCTGGAGGACGGCGCACGGCACTGGCCGCCGGACATGCGGGAGCTGCTCAAGACCCGCGGGTTCGCCGAGGAGCTGCGCGACTTCCTGTCGCGGGCGGCCGAGCGCGGTCTGTACGGCGACGCGCTGGTGCGGCTGGGCCGCGAGCACGGCAGGCCCGACTGGGAGGCCGCGGGGCTGTTCTCCTTCCGCTACCAGGACCGGTTCGACCTCGATCCGGTGCCCGCTCTGGACTACTCGGAGCTGATCCGCGAAGCGGCCGGCCTGCTGACCGACGGCGAGGTGCGGCGGCGCGAGCGGGACGCCTACGACCTGGTGCTGGTCGACGAATACCAGGACACCGACCCGGCGCAGGAGTTCCTGCTCGGGCAGCTCGCGGGGGACGGCCGCGACCTGATCGCCGTGGGCGACCCCGACCAGTCCATCTACGGATTCCGCGGCGCCGACGTGCAGGGCATCCTGCGGTTCCCCGACCGGTTCAGGACGCCGCACGGCGATCCGGCCCCGGTGGTCGCGCTGCGCGTGTGCCGCCGCAGCGGCCCGGCCCTGCTGGAGGCCTCCCGCCGCGTCGCCCAGCGCCTCCCGGCCGTACCGGGCCACGAGAACAGGGCCGGCGGCCACCGCGACCTGATTCCGGTCGAGGACGCGGATCCGGGCGAGGTGAAGGTCCTGCTGGCCGACAGCGCCACCCAGGAGGCCGCGGTGGTGGCCGACACGCTGCGCCGGGCGCACCTGCTCGACGGGGTGCCGTGGTCGCGGATGGCGGTGCTGGTGCGCAGCGCGGTCCGGCAGGTGCCACTGCTGCGGCGGGCGCTGGTCTCCGCCGGGGTGCCCGTGGTGGTCGCGGGCGACGAGCTCCCGCTGGTGCAGGAGCCCGGCGTCCGTCCACTGATCACGCTGCTGCGGGTGGCCGCGTCGCTCGAGGCCCGCGACACCACGCCCGCCGCGCCCGCCGCGCCGGCCGCGCTCGACGTCGCGACCGCCGAGGAACTGCTGACCGGCCCTCTCGGCGGGACCGACATGATCGGCGTACGCCGGCTGCGCCGCGCCCTGCGGATCGCCGAGCACGAGGCGGTCGCCGCGGAGGCCGCGAGTCAGGAGGAGGGCCGGCCGGCGCTGCCGTTCACCCCGCGCTCGTCGGACGAGCTGCTGGTCGCGGCGCTGTGCGACGCCCGGGAGCTGAACGGCGTCGAGCCGCACGTGGCGGCGCCGGCCGAACGCCTCGCGCGGCTCGTCGCCACCGCCCGCGGAGCCGTACGGCACGGCCGGGGCGCCGAGGAGACGCTGTGGGAGATCTGGCAGGCCAGCGGGCTCGCGGAGCGCTGGACGGAGGCCAGCCTCGCGGGCGGGGCGCGAGGAGCGCAGGCCGACCGCGACCTCGACGCCGTCGTCGCGCTGTTCGACCACGTGGCCCGCTTCGCCGACCGGCTGCCCAAGGCCGGGGTCGAGGTGTTCCTCGACGACCTGACCTCCCAGGAGATCGCCGGTGACACGCTGGCCGAGTCGGCCCCCGAGGGCGACGCCGTACGGATCCTGACCGCGCACCGGTCCAAGGGCCTGGAGTGGGACGTGGTGGTGGTCGCGGGCGTGCAGGAGGGCCTGTGGCCCGACCTGCGCCTGCGCGGCTCGCTCCTCGGCACCGAGGCGCTGGTGGAGTTCGCGGGCGGCTCGGCGCTGGACACCACCCAGGCCGCGACGGCCGCGCTCGCGTCGAAGCTGCTCGCCGAGGAGCGGCGGCTGTTCTACGTCGCGGCCACCCGCGCCCGCAGCAGGCTCGTCGTCACCGCCGTCGGCGGTGAGGACACCGACGAACGGCCCTCCCGGTTCCTCACCGAGCTGCTGCCCGGCGGCGTGGAGGCGGCGACCGTGGACGACCGGGCCCGGTGGCTCAGCATGTCCGCGCTGGTCGCGGACCTGCGCGCGGCCGTGTGCGACACGAGCAGGCCCGAGGCGCTGCGCCGCGAGGCCGCCGCGCACCTCGCCAGGCTCGCCCGGGCCGGGGTGCCGGGCGCCAACCCCGGCGAGTGGTACGCGCTGACCCCGATCTCCGACGACCGGCCGCTCGGCTGGCCCGACGACGTCGTCCAGATCTCGCCGTCGTCGGTGGAGAGCTTCACCAAGTGCGGGCTGCGCTGGATGCTGGAGACAGCGGTCGGGGCCGGGTCCTCGAACGTCACCCAGAGCCTCGGCACGGTCGTCCACGCGATCGCCGCGATGGCCACCGAGGACGGCACCGACTACGTCAAGCGGCTCGACGACATCTGGGACCAGTTCGACTTCGGCGGGCTGTGGTTCAACCGCAAGCAGCGCCGCGTGGCCGAGCAGATGGTCGACAGGTTCGTCCGCTGGCAGAAGGACAAACCCCGCGACCTGGTCGCCGTGGAGGAGGCGTTCACCGTACGGGTGCCGGGCCACGACATCCAGATCACCGGCCGGGTGGACCGGGTCGAACGGGACGAGGCCGGCCGGGCCGTGATCATCGACATCAAGACCGGCAGCGGCAGGCCCAAGGACACCGAGATCGACCGGCATCCGCAGCTCGGGGTCTACCAGCTCGCGACGACGCTCGGCGCGTTCGAGCGGCACGGCCTCGTCCAGCCGGGCGGGGCGTCCCTGCTGCACCTGGGCAAGGCCGCGGGCCAGGGGGCCGACGCCAGGGAACAGGCGCAGCGGGCGCTCGCCGACGACCCCGAGCCCGACTGGGCGGAGGACCTGGTCAAGACGGTGGCGACCGGCATGTCCGCCAACGTTTTCGTCGCCACGGTCAACGACGGCTGCCGCACCTGTGCCGCTAAAATCGCCTGCCCTGTGAACGACAACGGAGGACAGGTGTGCTGACGCCGGGTGAGCTGGCCGGCCGGCTCGGGATCCTCCCGCCGACCCCCGAGCAGGCGGCCGTCATCGAGGCGCCGCTGGAGCCGATGGTGGTCGTGGCGGGGGCGGGGTCCGGCAAGAGCGAGACCATGGCCGGGCGGGTGGTCTGGCTGGTCGCCAACGGCCTGGCCAGGCCCGAGCAGATCCTGGGCCTCACCTTCACCCGCAAGGCCGCCGCCGAGCTGGCCGAGCGGGTGCGCAAGCGGCTGGACGGGCTCGCGGCGGCCGGCTTGGTCGAGCCCGAGCTGCTCGACTCCGAGCCGACGGTCTCCACCTACCACGCGTACGCCGCCCGGCTGGTGACCGACCACGCGCTGCGGGAGGGGCTCGAGCCCACGATGCGGCTGGTCAGCCCCGCCGTCGCCTGGCAGATGGCGGCCCGGGTGGTCGGCCAGTACGACGGGCCGATGGACCGCGTGGACCTGTCCCCGCCCAGCGTCACCGCCGCCGTGCTGGACCTGGCCGGGGAGCTGGCCGAGCACCTGCGCGACCCGGCGGACGTACGCGAGATCGGCGACTGGCTGCGTGAGCGCCTGGCCTCCCTCACCGGACGGATCGTGAAGGACCAGCGCAAGCCGGTGGAGACCCAGGCCATTCGCGAGCAGCTGCTGCCGATGGTCGAGGCGTACGAACGGCTCAAGCGCGGCCGGGAGGTCATCGACTACGGCGACCAGATGGCGCTGGCCGCGCGGATCGCCTCCCGGCATCCGGAGGTCGGCGCGTCCGAGCGGTCCCGGTTCTCGGTCGTGCTGCTGGACGAGTATCAGGACACCAGCCACGCCCAGCTCGTGCTGCTGCGTTCGCTGTACGGCGGCGGCCACCCGGTCACGGCGGTCGGCGACCCCTGCCAGTCGATCTACGGCTGGCGCGGCGCGAGTGCGGGCAACCTGTCCCGGTTCCCCGGGGACTTCCCGGCGGCGTCCGGAGACCCGGCGCAGGTGCGGCGGCTGTCGGTCAGCTTCCGCAACGGCGAGCACGTGCTCGGCGTCGCCGCCCGCATCCAGGCGCCCCTGTGGCATGAGGCCCGCGAGGTGCCGGTGCTGGTGCCGGGGGGCAACCGGGTGGGCCGGGGGCGGGTGCTGTGCGCCTTCCACGAGACGGCCGAGGACGAGGCCGAGTGGATCGCCGAGGGGCTGGCGGGCATGCTCCACGGCGAGGGCGCCCCGGACGGCCTGCCCTGGGGTGAGGGCGAGCGCACCAAGCGCGGCCCCGCCCTGCAGCCGCAGGACGTCGCGATCCTCGCCCGCAAGCGGTCGCAGTTCCCGGCGCTGCGGCGTGCGCTGGAGGCCCGGGGTGTCCCGGTGGAGGTCGTGGGGCTCGGCGGGCTGCTCACCGTGCCCGAGGTGGCCGACATCGTGGCGACTCTGCGCGCGTTGTACGACCCGACCGCCGGGGACGCGCTGGTCCGGCTGCTCGCCGGGCCACGCTGGCGGATCGGCCCGGCCGACCTCAAGGTGCTCGGCGACCTGGCCCGTGAGCTCAACAAGGAGATCAGGGCGGCCAGGGGCGGGCCGCGCCCGGAGGACCCGCTCGACCAGGTGGTCACCGACCTCGCAGAGGAGCGCGGCAGCCTGATCGACGCGCTCGACGAGCTGCCCGACCGTCCCGACTGGCTGGAGCGGTTCTCTCCGCTCGCGCGGATGCGGCTGCCCGCCGTCGCCCGGGAGCTGCGCCAGATGCGCGCGCACGCGGGGCAGCCGCTGCCGGATCTGATCAGCGAGATCGAACGCCGGCTCGGCCTCGACGTGGAGGTCGCCGCCAGGGGAGGCAGCCCGCTGGCCGCCCGGGCCGACCTCGACGCCTTCCTCGACGCCGCATCCCGGTTCGCCGGCGACTCGGAGGATCCGACGCTCGGCGCGTTCCTGGCGTACCTCAAGGCGGCCGAGAGCGAGGAGTTCGGGCTGGAGGCCGGGCGGGTCGGCGACAGCAACACCGTGAAGCTGATGACCGTGCATGCCTCCAAGGGGCTGGAGTGGCCGGTCGTGGTGGTCCCGGGCCTGTCGCAGCTCACCTCGCAGAAGGGCGGGCTGATCAAGGGCAGCATGTTCCCCGCGACCCCCGTCACCAACTCCCGGTGGACGGAGAACCCGCGCAAGCTCCCGTACCCGCTGCGGGGGGACAGCGCGGACCTGCCCGAGCTGGCCGGGCTGGACCGGGAGGCGCTGGGCGCGTTCGAGGAGCGCTGCCGCGACCGCGACCTGATGGAGGAGCGGCGGCTGGCGTACGTCGCGGTCACGCGGGCGCACTACCTGCTGATCGCCTCCGGATACCGCTGGGGCACCTCGTCCCGCCCGCTGGAGCCGTCGGACTTCCTCCGGGAGATCCGCGAGGCGGGCGCCCGTGTCGTCCGCTGGGCCGAGGACGCGGAGAGCCCGGACAACCCGCTGCTCGCCGAGCCGCCCGTGGCCGAGTGGCCGTCGGTCACCGTACGCGACGCGATCCTGGACGGCGCCCGCCTCGTGGAGGAGGCGATGATGAGCGACGCCCCGCCCCCTGCGGCCGACGACCACGCGCTTGTCCGGGACTGGGAGCGGGAGCGGATGCGGGCCTGGGCGCGCGACACCGACCTGCTGCTGCGCGAGCGGGAGACGAACCGCCGGCGGGCCGGGGCGGTCGTGGAGCTGCCGTCCCGGCTGTCGGTGTCGTCGCTGGTCACGCTGGCGCAGGACCCGGCGGCGTTCGCGCGGCAGGTGCGGCGGCCGGTGCCGCGCAAGCCCGCGCCGCTGGCCCGCAGGGGCACCACCTTCCACCGCTGGCTGGAGTCGCGCTGGGGCCAGCAGCGCCTGATCGACGACCTGGAGCTGCCCGGCGCCGCCGACGAACTGTCGGAGACCGAGGTCCAGCTCGCCGAGCTGCAGGAGCGGTTCGAGGGGAGCGAGTGGGCCGCGCGTGAGCCGGTCGACCTGGAGATCCCGTTCGAGACCATGATCGGTGACCGCCTGGTGCGCGGCCGGATGGACGCGGTCTTCCGCGAGGGCGACGGCTACGTGGTGATCGACTGGAAGACCGGGGAACGGCCGCAGGGCAGGGCCGCCGAGACCGCGTCGGTGCAGCTCGCGGCCTACCGGGTGGCCTGGGCCTCACTGGCCGGGGTGCCGCTGGAGAAGGTCGGGGCGGCCTTCCACTACGTCCGCTCGAACGAGACCGTCCGCCCCGTGGACCTCCTCGACGCGGACGGCCTCACCACGCTCATCCAGCGGGTTCCCGAGGATTGACGTGCTCCTCGGCATGAAGCAGGCTTCCCTCGTCCCGTGTGACAATCGAGGTTCTGTTCCTGTCGGTCGCGGCTGGCAGCATGACGACATGATCATGCAGATGGACCGGCATGCCGGCGGGCAGGCCGTCGGCGGTGGAGGCGGGACGCTGAAGGAGCCGGAAAGCGAGGAGCCGGAGCGTGCTCCGGCCCATCGCCTCTTTCACCCACAAGACCACTGAGCGCTTGAGGACATCACGCTCGTATTCCGGCTCGGGGCGGTCCTTCTCCCACGCGGCCTTTGGCGTCTCATGAGTCGTGAAAAGTGCCGGTGTGTGTCACGCCGTGCGTCCCGTCGCCGGCGATGGAGTAATCGGTGGACCCTGGCCGTTGGGCCACGTGACGCGGCTTGTTCGTTGCGTCCGCCGTCGGCCGTTTGCATTTGTTCGTCAGCCGCCTGAGGGGCGCGAATCCCGCTCTGTCAGTTCGACCTGATCTTGGTGCTGAACCAACCCGATTCACGGATCCCGCCGCGCCATGTTGAGGCGTTCGTAACCGTGTTGCGCGTGATCGCCAGTTCACTGTGAGTTAACTGCGCCGAGCCGCGCGTGAAACATCATCACGCTCGTATTCCGGCTCGGGGCGGTCCTTCTCCCACGCGGCCTTCGGCGTCTCATGAGTCGTGAAGGGTGCCGGTGTGTGTCACGCCGTGCGTCCCGTCGCCGGCGATGGAGTAATCGGTGGACCCTGGCCGTTGGGCCACGTGACGCGGCTTGTCTCGGGGTCGTTTCGTCCGCCGTCGGCCGTTTGTATTTGTCCATCAGCCGCCTGAGGGGCGCAAATCCCGCTCTGTCAGTTCGATTTGATTTCGCTACTGAACCAACCCGATTCACGGATCCCGCCGCGCCACGTTGAGGCGTTCGTAACCGTGTTGCGCGTGAGCGCCGGTTCACTGCGAGTTAACTGCGCCTAGCCGCGCGTGAAACATCCGGCTGGCGTCATCGATCTCACCCCACCTCAGGAGGAGTGCATGCATTCTCCCCCACGCGGCATTCTCGCCGCCCGACGCCGGGCCAGTCGACGACGACTGGCTTGGCTGCTGACCCCCATCCTGGTATTGGTAACAATTGGGGTCAGTCCTTCCGCATCCCAGGCGCTTCCGATCGGTGTAGGAACGCCGGTGCAATTCACGCTCACCGACAACCAGGGTGCGTGGTTCGACACCGGTGCGACGCTGTTCGGCACGCGGTCGCTCGGCGTCGCCGTGACGCCGCGGACCAAGCTCGCGTCGCTGCCGTTGAACACCGACACGCTGCTCAACGGCGATCTCGGCGGCGGCCTGCTCAACCTGCCGCTGCTCGACGGCAACGCGCCGCTGATCGGCAGCCTCGGTGTGAACGTCAACAGCCTGCTCAACCTCGACCAGCTCAACTCGGCGGTCGACGCGGCGGGCGGCTTGCTCGGATTCCTGAACCCAACGATCCAGCGTGCCAAGACGCAGATCAACCAGCTCAGCCAGCAGTTGTCGACGGTGCCGGACAGCAGCGCCGTCCCGCTCGGCAACCTGCCCGTGGGGCTCGACCTGATGCGCACGCTCAACGAGGTCGCCGCGCTGGCGCCCGCGGACCTGAGCCTCGCGCCGAAGGCGAAGTTCACGGTGGCGGCGCCGGCGGCCGCCTCGGCCCACTCGGTGACCAGCCTGATCTGGCCGGTCGGCGCGCAGCCGCTCGACCAGAACAGTGCGTTCATCGGCAACGCCGAGGCCAACCTGACCGAACCGGGCCTGTACGCGTGGGTCTGCAAGATCCACCCGTACATGCTCGGCGCTGTGGTCGTGGACGACCCGCTCACGCCCGGCCTGGACTTCGGCAAGAAGCTCAACGTCAACGTCAAGGGCGGAATCGTCGTGCCCAGCTCGGCCGACGTGGTGCAGGAGCTCGTGCAGAAGTTCTTCCGGATCACCACGCCCGACAACTGGCAGGTCTTCAGCAACACGCAGACCAAGAACTGGAACCCCTACTACCCGCCCGCGCCGATCCTGCAGTATGACGCGAACGAGCAGCCGGTGATCATCCCGAGCCTCGACGCGTACTACAACAGCAAGTTCAACGAGGGCGTCACGCTGCCCGCGCTGACCCAGCGGCCGAGCGTGCCCGGCGTCGGTGAGCTCTGGGTCGACACCCAGATGGAGCAGTACGCCGGCAAGGTCAAGTCCGGCGCGGCGACCAAGGTCGACGTGCAGAACTGGACCGTAGCCCGGAAGGTGGCGCTACCACAGATCAACCTCAACAATCCGCACAATATGTGGTCGGACCGCGATGGAAAGTACATCTATCAGACGGAATGGTTCTCCGACCGCCTGACCGTGTTCGACCGGACCACGGGTAAGCTCGTGCGAACTATCCAGGTCGGCCCGGACCCATCCCATGTGATGACCCGGACCGACACCGACCAGATCCACGTCGCCATCAACGCCGGCAACGCGGTGGTCGAACTGAGTCCGGGTGCCACGCAGATCGACAGACGCATCCTGGTGCAGGGTCCCGGCAAGACACCGGCCCACCCGCACGCGCACTGGATGAGCGCCGACGGGCACACCATGGTCACGCCGAACGTCAACCACAACGACTCGACGATCGTCGACGTGCCGTCGGGCTCGATCCAGGAGGTGCAGACCGAGCAGCTGCCCATCGCGACCGGCATGATGCCGGACTCCTCGAAGTACTACGTGGCCAACTTCCTCGGCCAGAGCGTCTCCTGCATCTCGCTGGACGGGCCGGCGTGCCGCAGCGACAGCGGCACGAACGTCGGCTACAAGGCCATCAACCTGTGGGCGAACTACGACATGGTGACCGGGGCGACCACCGGGAGCTTCGGCGGCCTGCCGATCCAGATCCCGGTCAGCCCTGACGGCAACGTGGCGTTCGTGGCGAACACGCTCACGAGCAACATCGCCGTCATCGACACCAAGACCGACAAGGTCATCAAGTACCTGCCGTGCGACTCCGGCTGTCACGGCATCAACTTCGGTGCCAAGCGCGGCGGCGGCTACTACGCCTACGTGTCGAGCAAGTTCGCCAACACCCTCGCCGTTATCGACCCCGACCCCAACGGCGACGGCAGCCCCGCCGACTCCACGATCGTCGGCAAGATGGTTCTCGACTCGGCCGCGGGCACCGCCGTGGATGACGTCGTGACCGGCTACAACGGCATGGGCGGGCAGGGCGTCTTGCCCTACCCGATCGTCTACAACGGCTGGGTGCAGAACGCCACGCCGGAGATGGCGAACCAGCTCACGTGTGCCCAGCTCAACCCCATCAACCCGGGGGTCTGCGAGTAACTGCGGGCCCGCACTGCGGGGGAGGGACCGTAAAGCGGACGGTCCCTCCCCCTGACCAGGGCCCCCGATCGCGCACCACCCACGCCGGTCCATTCGGCCGCCGACACGTGGGCGCGTGCATTCCACAGTAGACGAGGAAGTACACCCATGTCTGATACGACCGCGCCGGAGCCCTTCGCGGCCCTCCGGCGTGCCCTCTCCAACGCCTCGCCACCGGTACGGCGGCTGATGCTGATCGGCGTGATCGCGCTCTCGATGCTGGTCTCCGGCGTGGCACTGTTCGCGCCGAAGGCCGCGAACAGTGCCACGAACCACACGATCGCGATCAAGAACTTCGCGTTCACACCGGACGTGCTCACGCTGGCGCCCGGCGACACGGTCACGTTCGTCAACCAGGAGACGGACGGTACCGTCCACGCCATCCGCGGCGACTTCACGTCCCCGGACCTGCCGCCCGGGGCGAGCTTCATGGTCACCGTCAGCGCCGCCGGCTCGTACAACTACTACTGCAGTTTCCACCCGTACATGACCGGCATCATCAACGCCGGAACGGCACCGCCGTCGCCGTCGCCGTCCCGGTCACCGAGCGCGAGCCCGTCGCCGTCCCGCTCACCGAGCGCGAACCCGTCGCCGAGTGGCAGCCCGGGCGCGAGCCCGAGCCCGAGCGTCACCCCGACGCCGCCGCCCGGCACCGCGCCCTGCGACAAGCCGGTCCTCGGCGCCGACCAGGGCGATGGCACCCGGCTGGCCGCCTACGAGCTGGTCGGCACCGTCAAGGTGTTCAAGCTGTGCATGTCGCAGACCGACTGGGAGGTCTCGCCCGGGGTGGTGAAGCCGGCGTACACGTTCAACGGCATAGTGCCCGGCCCCACCATCAAGGTCAACGAGGGCGACAAGGTGCGGGTCATCGTGCAGAACGACCTGCCGGAGCACACGGCGGTGCACTGGCACGGCATGCAACTGCCGAACGCGCAGGACGGCGTGCCGGACATCACCCAGCCGCACATCATGCCCGGCGAGACCTACACCTACGAGTGGACCGCCAAGTCGACCGGAACGCACTGGTACCACTCGCACATGGGCGGCGGCCAGGTCGGCCGGGGCCTCTACGGTGCGCTCCTGGTGACCCCGACGCTGGGCGACATCGCCGCCGACAAGCACTACACCATCGAGATCGGCGACGGTTCCAACGGGTTCACCTTCAACGGCAAGTCGTACCCGGCGACCGTGCCGCTGACGGCGGCGGTCAACCAGAAGGTCCACGTCCGGCTGATCGGCACGGGCCCCGAGATGATCCACCCGATGCACCTGCACGGGGTGCCGTTCCAGGTCGTGGCCCAAGACGGCAACAAGCTCGCCTCACCGTACACCGTGGACACGCTCAACGTCGGCGTCGGACAGACGTACGACATCGTGTTCCAGCCCAAAGAGCCCGGGAAGTGGTTGCTGCACTGCCACATCTTCTCCCACTCCGAGGGACCCAACGGCATGATCGGCCTCGTGACGGTCGTCAATGTAACGGCCTGATCGCCGGCTGAACCCGCCTCCGAACCCGTGCCGGTCAGCCGTGAGCGCACCTGGCCGGCACGGGCTTCACATACCGATACGCGCAAGGAGTCCGTGCATGAAGCCCATCCGTGCCGTCGCCGCGACGCTCGTCGCCGGCGTCGCCGTCCTGCTCGCCCCCACCTCGCCGGCGTGGGCTCACGTCACCGTTTCCCCCTCGGTCGCCACCACCGGCGGCCACGGCACGTTCGCGTTCAAGGTGCCCGACGAGCGCGCGGACGCGAACACGACCCGCGTCGAGGTCGTCTTCCCGGAGAACGCCCAGCTCACCAGCGTCTCCCTGCGCCCCGTCCCGGGCTGGAAGGCCACTGTCACCACCCGGCAGCTGCCGAACGCCGCGTCCGCCGGGCCCGACGACGAGGCCGCCAACAAGGCCGTCACGGGCATCGTGTGGGAGGGCGGCGCCATCAAGCCCGGCGAGTTCCAGGTCTTCGAGGTGTCCCTCGGCCCGCTGCCCACCACGCCCGGCCAACTCGTGTTCAAGGCGCTGCAGACCTACAGCAACGGTGAGGTCGTCCGCTGGATCGACATCCCGGAGGCCGGCGCGCCACGGCCCGAACACCCGGCGCCGGTGATCGACGTCAAGCCGGCGGACGCGCAGGCCAACGCGCCCGCCGCGGCCACCCCCATCCCCACCCCCACCCCCACCGGCGACAGCGTCGCTCGCCTGCTCGGCTGGGCCGGCCTCGCGCTCGGCGCCCTCGCGCTGCTGACGGCGGCCGCGACCGGGCTGCGCCGGCGCACCCCGGCGCCGGCCTCCGCGCCGCTCGCGGAGGCGGAGACCGCCGCGCGGCTCTCGCCGTGACCCGCACCAGGACGCGCGGCGCGGGGCTCGCCGTCCTCCTCGCAGGGTTCGCCACCGCCGTGTCCCTCGTGGTGGCGAGCCCTGCCTGGGCGCACGCGGAACTGGCCGACGCCGCGCCGGCCAACGGCCAGATCTACCAGGACTCCCCTCGGACGCTGCTGCTGCAGTTCACCGACCCGGTGACCGTGCCGCCGGACGGCGTGCGGCTGTTCGGCCCAGACGGCGCCCGCATCGGCATCGGCGCACCGGTCCACCGCGTGGGCGACGACACGTCGGTGGAGGCCCCGCTGAACGGGAAACTCGCCGACGGCGTCTACACCGTCTCATGGCGGGTGGTGTCCTCCGACAGCCACCCGGTGCAGGGCGCCTACACCTTCACCGTCGGTACACCGGGCAGCCGCCCGGCCGGCGTCACACCCCCGGGCGATCGTTCCGGCGATGCCGCGACGGCGTACGGCGCCGCCCGGTGGGCCGCGTTCGCAGGGTTCGCCGTGCTGGTCGGCACCGCGTTCTACCTGGCGTGGTGCTGGCCGGCCGGTGCGCGGCGACGGCCGGCCCGGCGGGCGTTGTGGGCCGGCTGGGGCGCCAGCCTCGCCGCCGCGATCGCCTCCGGCCTGTTGTACGGGCCGTACGTGGCCGACGGCGATCTGGCGGGCGCCTTCGACCCGCGGCTGCTGTCCACGACGTGGGCCACCGGCCTGGGCCGTGCCCTCGGGATTCGCGTCGGTCTGCTGCTCGCCGCGGCGCCCGCGCTCGTCTGGCTGCTGAACCGCTACCCGGACGCGCCGGACCGCCGCACGCGGTGGACGGCCGCGGCGGCGGTGCTCGCGGCCGCCGCGGCGCTCGCCGCGACCTGGAGCATCGCGAACCACAGCGTGACGGGCCAGGCCGGCGGGTTCGCCGTGCCGGTCGACGTCGTGCACCTCGTCGCCGGCTCGGTCTGGCTCGGGGGTCTCGTCGCGCTCGCCATGACGCACGTGCCGGCCCGCGACGCCGTGACCCTGCGTGTGGCGGTGCCCCGGTTCTCGCACACGGCGCTGGTGTGCGTGACGCTCATGGTCGCCACCGGCCTGTTCCAGGCATGGCGGCAGGTCGGGTCGCTGCCGACGCTGTTCGCCACCGCGTACGGCCGGGTTCTGCTGGCGAAGGTCGCCCTCGTGGTCGTGCTGGTCGCGTTCGGCGCCGCCGCCCGCGGATGGGTCGCCCGCCATTACGGCGCGGGCGGCAACCGGCGCCGCGGCGGCCCTGACCCGCACCAGCTCTACGCGTTCTACCGGCGGCTGCTGGCCGAGACGGCGGTGGGCGCCGTCGTGCTCGGCCTGTCCGCCGCGTTGGTCGCCATGGAGCCGGCCCGCTCGGCGTACGCCGGGCGCCGCTCGACGGCGGCGCCCGCGAACACGGCGGCGCCGGTGCCGGCCGTGCCCACACCCGTGCCGTTCTCGGCCGGCTCCGGCCCCGCCGCGCGCGGTGCGGTGCTGCTCGCGGTGTTTCCGCCCAAGGTGGGGCCGGCGCAGCTGCACCTGTCGGTGCTCGACCCGAACGGCGCGCCGCTCAACGTGCCGGAGGTGCACGCCGCCATGACCCTCACAGACCGGGACCTCGGGCCGATCCCGGTGGAGCTCCAGGGCGCCGGCGGGCACTACATCGGCCAGCTGAACCTGCCGTTCCCGGGTCGCTGGCAGGCCGTTCTCACGGTCCGCACCACGGAGACGGACGAGGCCACGGTTCGCGTCGTGGTCGACGTGAGCGCATGAAGGGCGGATTCGGACACGCCACGCGGCACGCGGGCCGAGATCCACACGGCGTCAAGGTTCTCGGCCCTCAGCTCAAATGATGGAACTCGGGCTTCGGGTGCATGAGGAAGTCGTGGTGCGAGATGTTCCACGCGTACGCCCCGGCCATGGCGAAGGCGACGACGTCGCCGACGGCGAGTGAGGCGGTGACGCGGCGGGCGAAGACGTCCTTGGGGGTGCACAGCTGCCCCACGAGGGTCACCGGCCCGTCCGCGCCGTCCCCACCCCTCGGGAGCACGGCGAACGGCTGGTCGTGTCCCTTCGTCACCGGGGTCCGCAGGTGGTGCGTGCCGCCGGACAGGACGGCGAAGCGCTCCCCGTGGACGCGTTTCACGTCGAGCACGGTGGTGAGGTACCACCCGCAGTAGGCCGTCAGGGCGCGTCCCGGCTCCACGCGCAGGGTCTCGCCCGGCAGCGCCAGCCTCCGCAGGCCCGCGCCGTACGCCGCCCAGTCGAACCGCTCGTGCGGGCGGGTGTAGGAGACGGCCATGCCGCCGCCCAGGTTGAACTCGCGCAGGCCGAGGCTCCTGCCGTATTTGAGGACGGCCTCGCCGAGCGCGAGCAGGTCAGGGGCGGCCAGGCCGCTCGCGAGGTGGGCGTGGAGGCCGCGCAGCCGCACCGGCGAGGAGCCGAGCAGGGCCAGGCACTCGGCGATCCCGCCGGGGTCCATGCCGAACGGTGTGGCCCCGCCGCCCATGGTGAGGGCCGCGCCGGTGACCTCGACGTCGAGGTTGACCCGCAGCAGCACGTCCGCCGGTTCCCGCATCCGCCGCAGCTCGGCCGGGCTCTCGACGTGCCAGCGGTACGCCGAGGGGGCGAGGGCCAGCTCCGCGCCGGTCTTCCCCGGCCCGCCGAAGCTCACCGGGATCTCCGGCAGCACCGCCCTGACGTGGGCGAACTCGCCGCCCGAGGAGACCTCGAAGCCGTCCACGTGCGGTGCCAGCGCACGCAGCACCTCCGGGTCGGGATTGGCCTTGACGGCGTAGCAGATCTCCGTCCCCGCCAGGGCGGCCCGTACGCCGGCGGCGTGGCGGGCGAGCCCGGCCAGGTCGTAGACGTAGGCGGGGACGTCGTCCAGCGACTCGGCGACCTTCCGCACGCCCGCCGGGACCTCGATGCTCATCGGCGCTCTCCTTCCGCCACGCACTCCACGCCGAGCGGGTTCGGGACGGGCACGTATCCGGCGGCCCGGTCGGCCGCCCTCGCCCAGCGCACGCCCAGGTTGGCCTTGGCCGGCAGCGGCGCCCCGGCCAGCAGCCGCGTCAGCGGTCCGGCCGGGCCGGGAGCGTGGTCCTCCACATAGCGGCGCAAAGTCGCACGGGCGGCCGCCCACAACGCGCGCAGAACGCCGTCGGCCGTGTCAGCCACTGTGTCTGCCGCCGTGCCGCCGACCGTGTCAGCCACCGTGTCAGCCGCCGTGGCGGCGACCTCCGCCAGGTGGTTGACGAACAGGCAGTAGGCGACCCGGTCCCAGCCGCGCGCGGCGTCGTACGACAGGGGGCCCGCCACCGCGCCCGGCAGGCCGGTCAGGTCGTGCCGGCCGGCGACGAGCTTGGTGCCCTCCAGGTCGCGGAAGACCGCCTCGACGGGCCATCCGCCGGAGTCGAAGCCCACCAGCACGTTCTGCACGTGCGCTTCGAGCGCGACGCCGTGGCGGAAGAAGGCGTCGAGCACGGGATACGCCACGCGCTCGACGTAGGCCTCCCACCACGCGACCGGGTCGGCCGCCCGGCGGGCCAGGACGGCCTCGGGGACGCCGTCCGCGCCGGCGGCCAGGGCGCCGGCGAGGACCGGCGTGGTCCCCGGCCCGCACACCGCCCACGGACCGGTACGGACGATCACCCCGAGCCCTTCGAGCAGCCGGGTGCCGAGGGCGGCCGATCGGTAGCCGGGCTCCGGCAGCCACCGCGTGCCGGGGAAGCGGCGGGCCAGCCCGTCGAAGACGGGCCCGAGCCGCCGGGTCAGCTCGACCGCGCCGGACAGCTCGTACCACGCGTTCTTCCGCACGCAGTTGGTGATCCGCACGTCCAGGCTGAACTTCAGGCACATGCCGGTGCCCGGGTCGTAGACCGTCCTGACCGACGACGTGGGCACGACCGCGCGGGGGCCGGGCCCGAGGTCGGCGAGCCGCCCGTCCGCGAGCGGCCCGCGCAGGTCGGCGGCGAGCAGATCGAGCTGCCAAGGGTGGGCGGGCAGCACGACGTACCCCTCCGGCGCGCCGCCGAACGCGTCGAGCGCCGTCGTGTCGCCCTCCTGGGCCACCAGGTCGGCGCGTACGCCGAGCAGCCGCGGGGCGAACCGCGCGTGCGTCTCCGGCGCGTAGTCCAGCCAGCCGTCGCCCTCGCGGGCCTTCGGCGCCGGGTGGAACGGGTGCCCGGCCACCAGCGCCTGCTCGGAGGCGAGCCATGGATCGGCGGGCGGGACGGCCCGCGCGCGGGCGGCGAGGATCGCCGCGACCGCCTCGCGCCCCGCGCGGACCTGGGCGGCGAACTCCTCGTTGCCGCCGTCCAGCTCCCGTTCCACCAGCGCGACGAGCGAGGGCAGGTCCAGGGGCCGCCACCGCCCCTCCGCCAGCTGCTCGGGCGGGCCGTCGAAGCGCAGCGCGATGCCGCCGCGGACGCGTACGCGCACGGGCGTGCCCGCCACGCGCAGCGTCAGGTGGGGCCCGGCCGCGCGCACGTCGCCGCGCGGGCCGCCGACCTCGCGCAGCCAGCAGCGCAGCAGTGCCCCGAGCGCCGCCTCCTCGGCCGGGGCGGCGTGCGGGTCCAGCAGGAGGCCTTCCATGGCTCAGGCACCCCTCAGATAGTTGGGGCCGGTCGTGCCGTAGAACTTGTTCACGTCCGCGGCCCCGGTGCGGTCCTTGGCCACGAGCGTCCCCGCGACGACCATCGACTTGCCGGTGAGCCGGGCGGCGTCCAGCGTGCGGGCCCGCAGCAGCCGGGCCATCGGGTCGTCCCCGTACGGCTCGAGCGCGGCCCGCAGGGCCCGGGCGACCAGCGTGGCGCCGGAGCCGGGCAGCGCGCCGTGGGCCACGGCCATGGCGGCCAGATGCAGGGTGATCGTCACGAAGAGGTCGGCGAGCGCGTACGGGTCGTCGGTCAGCATGCGCTCGTCGCCGAAGCCGGGCGCCTCGATGCCCGCCGCGTGCAGCCGGCCCGGCGAGGCCAGCAGCCCGTCGTCGTCCTTGACCAGCAGCCGCATGGGCCCGTCCCCGAACAGCAGCGCCAGGTTCTGCTGGTGGGCCTCCAGCGCGACGCCGTACCGGACGAAGAGCGTGACGTTCCACTCCAGCAGCACCGCGAGGTAGTCGCGCAGCAACGCCTCCGCGTCGCCGCCGTGATGCCGCTCGGCCACCTCGTGCAGGACGAGCCGCCCATCCGCGTCCGGGAGCGGCGCGAGCAGGGCCGCGACCGGCACGATCTCGCCTTCGGGCAACCGGCGGACGAGCCAGCCCAGGTATTCGTGCTCCGCGTGCCCGTAGGTCTGCTCGTCGGCGAGCGCGACGCGCAGGCCGGGCTCGCGCGCCAGGATCCGGCGCAGCAGCGACTCGGCCAGGGCGCCGTCTCTCAACGTGCCCGGTCTGATCGACCGGCGGTTGCGCAGGCCCAGCGTGCTGGCCGCCAGCGGCACCTTGAGGTGGACGCGCTCGCCGACCTCGACCGTACGGGTGGACAGGGTCGGCCGCACGGCCAGGTACGGCTCCCGCCCGGGGACCAGGCCGGGCAGCCCGGCCACCAGCGGCTCCGTCAGCGGGTGGACGGGGAAGAGCACGTGCGTGCGGGCCAGATCGGACGGCAGCCCGGCGTCCCCGGGCACGGGCCACCAGCCCGGCAGGTCCGGCCGGGAGAGCGTCACCCGCTCGCGCGGCGCCGCCGTCCACCGCATGAGGAACTCGGGGGCGAACTCCGGGGCGTGCGCCGCCAGGCCGGCCGGGGAGACCCCCAGGCGGCAGCGGGCCGTCGGATAGAGCGGATGGTCCACCGCGGCGGCCAGCGACTCGTACCGGATGAGGCCGTGACGCCCGCGCAGCCGCCGGGCCACCTCGCCGCGCATGCGGTGATGGGTCTCCAGGGCCGTGAGGGCCTCGTCGCACTCCCGCTCGAAGGCGGCGACCCCGTCCGCGTCGGCGGGGTGGGCGACGGCCTCCAGCGTCTCCAGCACCTCCGCCAGGCGCAGGCGCTCGTGCGGCGCGGTCGCGAAGTCCTGGAACGGGTCGCCCGCCGCGAGGCCGACCCGCCGTCCGGATGCGAGGACGATCGCGACCCCGTCCCTGTCGTGGGTGACCCTGGCGGAGATCCCGGCGTAGTCCTCCCGCAGCAGCGCGTTCAGCACCCGCGCGGCCAGGTAGTGCTCCCGGTCCGTGACCTTGCGGTGATCGCGAGCCGCCCGGATCATGTGAGCACCCAAGGATGCTCCTTCTTGAAGGCGTCGATGGCGGCGTCGACGCTCGCGCGGTCCGGGCCGGCGGCGCGGAGCAGGCCGAGGTAGTCGCGGTTGGTCCCCGTCACCTCGACATGATCGCCGATCCCGCGCAGTGCCCGGTGCCACAGCCGCACGCCGCCGTCCGTGTGAGGCGGGCAGAGGTCCGGTGGCGCGGCGGTCACCGTGCCGGACCGCTCGGCCACGAGGCTGACCACGGACCCGTACGCGGCGCGAAGGGCGTCGAAGTCGAAGGCGGAGAGCGGTTCGCCCGCGTGGACGCGCAGGATCCACTGGTGCAGGGGCACGCCGAGGAGGTCCGCCAGCAGGAAGTCGCAGTTGTCGCCGATCAGCCGATAGTTGATCTCGATGACGCGGGGGCCGTCCCGGGTCACGGCGTACTCGGTGTGGCACATCCCGAAGCCGACCCCCGCCGCGTCGAGCGCCGCGGTCAGGTGGGGCAGGTGGTCCGCGTCCGGAGGCCGCCAGTCGAGGCGCTCCTCGACGAAGTGCGGCAGCGGGCCGAGCGTGGTGGCGAACCCGCCGACGACCCGCCGGGAGGCGCCGTCGCCCAGCGTCTCCAGCGTGCGGAGCGGCCCTGCGAGGAACTCCTCCGCGACCAGGACCTCCTCCGGGCGCCGCCGCCTGATCGCCGCGACGGCGTCGGCCAGCGCCTGCCGCCCGTCCACCAGCACGACGTCCTCGCTGGCCACGCCCAGCGCGGGCTTGACCACGACCGGGTACGGCAGGGCCTCGGGGAGGTCCGCGCCGGGAGGGATCCGTACGGTCCTGACCGGTTCGACGGCGGCGAGGGCGCGGCGGGTCAGCGCCTTGTTCTTGGCGGTGACGCAGGCCCGCCAGTCCTTGCCGGGCAGGCCGAAATACTCGGCGGCGAGCGCGGTGGCGGCCTGCAGGTGGTCGGAGTTGGAGAAGATCACATCCGGCCGGTGATGGGCGGCCACCGCGTCGATGACGGCCCGGGCGTCGCGGACGTCCGCCGCCACGACGTCGTGCCCCGGATACCGATCAGGCTGGTCGGTGAGTATCGTCACGTCCCAGCCCAGCGCGGCCGCGGCGGGAAGGAACCCGCCGGTCACCGAATCGGTCGGGTTGAGCGTGGTGAGGTACAGCCGCACCGGCCCTCCATAGGTAAGGCTAACCTAAGTGAGAGCATCCTAGTCCCGACGTCGATCATTTGACGGGCGAACGCCACGGGAGGGGAGATTGCCGGGGCGGCGCCGGTGGAAGGATGACGGCGTGGAAATCGCGGACGGACTGCTCGGCCCCCTGCTCCTGGCGAGGAGCGCCATCGACCGCTCGGCGGCCCTGCGTGGCGACGAGGAATGGCTGCGGAACGCGTGGGAGGCGGACAAGACGAGAGTCTTCCTCATCCACGACGGCCGCACGCTGGTGCGCCGCTTCAGCGACGGGGCGGCCCTGATGCTCACCTCGCCGGCCGAGGCGCCGGAGGGCACGCGTTACCTGCTGGGCGTGGACGAGGACGGCGTGGCCTACTTCGCGGTCAACGCCCCCCTACCCGAGCCCATCCAGAGCACCGGCGACGCCGCGGGCCTCAGGGAGGCCGCGGTGCTGCTCGACGACCGCGACGCGGGGCTGCTCGTCTACGCGGTGGCCCTGGAGGCGTGGCACGCGAGCCACGAGTACTGCCCGCGGTGCGGCAGCCGTACGGACGTCACCGCGTCGGGCCACATGCGGGTGTGCCCGCGGGACGGCAGTCAGCACTTCCCGCGCGTCGACCCCGCGGTGATCATGCTGGTGCACGACGACGAGGGCCGGATCCTGCTGGCGCGCGGCCCGCAATGGCCGCAAGGCCGGATGTCGGTGCTCGCCGGGTTCGTCGAGCCGGGGGAGTCGCTGGAGCACGCCGTGGTCCGCGAGGTCCTGGAGGAGGTGGGCGTCGCCGTCACCGCGCCGCGTTACCTCGGCAGCCAGCCCTGGCCGTTCCCGCGCAGCCTGATGCTGGGCTTCTTCGCCCGCGCCGTCACCACCGACCTGCGCCCCGACCGGGAGGAGATCGCCGAGGCCCGCTGGCTGTCCCGGGAGGAGCTGGAGATCCAGGTGCGCTCGGGCGAGCTGGTCCTGCCCGGCCAGGTCTCGATCGCCCGGCGGCTGATCGAGACCTGGTACGGCGCGCCGATCCCCGACACCGGCTGGTGATCCCAGCGGCGCCGGCGATCTCAGCAGGTGCCTGCGAGGTGCCGTTTCACCTCGGCGACCGAGGGGTTGGTCATGGTGTGGCAGTCCGCGACCACGGTGGGAACGACCTGGTTGCCGTTGTTCACGCTGGCGACGAACTCGGCGGCGTCGGGGTGACGCTCGATGTCGACCTCGCTGAAGGGGATGCCCTCCCGCGTGAGCTGGCCCTTGAGCCGCTTGCAGGGCCCGCACCAGCTCGTGGTGTAAACCGTCAGCGCCATCTGTCGTCCCTTCCGTACGCATCGGTGTTGCCGAGAGCAGTCATGGCAACATCGCCGGCGCGCCGGGTGTTCCCGCCTACCGCTGAGGCGGGGACACGGCGGGCGACGCGGCGGGCGACGCGGCGGGCGGCGCGACGCGCCCCAGCCTGGCGACGATCCACGCCTGGACGGTCTCGGCGACCCCCGGCTCCCGGTACAGCGGCGCGCTGTGCTGGGTGCCCGCCATCGTCTTGACGACCATCGGAACCCCGACGGTCTGCAGCGACTCCTTGAGCATCTCGCTCTGGTACGGCGGGACGAACTCCTCCGACGAGTGGATGGTGAGCATGGGCGGGTCGCCGGCCGAGGCGTGGAACGGCACCTCCATGCTCGACCAGACGCGCGGGCACTTGGCGGGCAGGCAGCCGCCGGCCAGCTTGATGGCCGCCTTGCGCAGCTTCTGCTGCTCCTTGCTGCCGAACGCGCTGCCGTCCGCGAACGCCGACAGCGGCGAGACGGGCGGGGAGATCCCGACGACCCCGCGCAGGCCCGGCCGGCCGTCGCCGTACGCGCCGACGGCGGTGGCGAGGTGGCCGCCGGCGGAGAAGCCGAGCAGCACGTAGCGGCTGGGATCGGCGTTGAACATCGCCGCGTGCCTGCGCACGGCGTTGACGGCGGACATGACGTCGGTGCGCTGGGCCGGCCAGGCCGCGTCGCCCGACAGGCGGTAGTCGAGGTTGACGACGGTGTAGCCGAGATCGGAGTAGCTGCGGGTGATCGAGGTCATGTACTTCTTGTCGCCGCCGGACCACCAGCCACCGTGGATCACGAACACGATCGGGCGCCGCGGACCGGCGGTGTGCCACCACACGTCCATGATCTGGCGCGCGTGCGAGCCGTACGCGTAGGTGCGGACCCTCGGGCCGGACGGCGAGGCCGTCGGTGTGGCCGGCGGTGTGGCCCGCGACGAGGAGGAGGCCGACGGGGACGGCGAGGGCGACGGGCTCGCGGAGGTCGTGGGGGACGGAGCGGGGGAAGCGGAGGGGCGGCGGACGGGATCGCCCGCCGAGGCCGCCCGGGCGGCGGGCGGGGTGAGCATGAGGGTGGCGAGGGCGGCGGCGCCCATGCCTAAAGCAGTTCGGACCGCGGTGGCCACGGCGTGTTCCTCCCCGATGTAGCGTCGTGCGCCGACCGGTCGCCGGGACACGCTCGGTCGGCTGCTGGAAGGATGATGCCAGTAACAACGTCCGCAACGCATGTCAGGAGCCGCTCCTTGGACGTCCTCGAGGGTCTGGATCCCGAACAGCGTGAGGTCGCCCAGGCGGTGCGCGGACCGGTGTGCGTGCTCGCCGGGGCGGGGACCGGCAAGACCCGCGCCATCACGCATCGCATCGCGTACGCCGTGCAGACCGGGGTCGTCGAGCCGCAGGGCGTGCTCGCCGTGACCTTCACCACCCGCGCGGCGGCCGAGCTGAAGCAGCGGCTGCGCGGACTCGGGGCGCCCGGCGTCCAGGCCCGCACCTTCCACGCCGCGGCCCTGCGCCAGCTCAGCTACTTCTGGCCCAGGGTGGTCGGCGGCGACCCGCCGCAGGTGGTCGAGTCGAAGCTGCCGCTGCTCGTGGAGGCGGCCCGGCGGCTGCGCAGGAACCCCGACCGCGGCGAGCTGCGCGACGTCGCGAGCGAGATCGAGTGGGCGAAGGTCACCCAGGTCGGCCCCGAGGACTACCCGGCCGCCGCCGTGAAGGCCCGTCGCACCCCGCCGATCGCGCCCGAGGAGGTGGCGCGGCTGTACGAGGGATACGAGAGCCTGCGCCGCCAGCGCAACCTCATCGACTTCGAGACGATCCTCGAGCTCACGGCGGCCGTCATGACCGAGCACCGCGAGGTCGCGGCGCAGATCCGCCAGCAGTACCGCTATTTCGTGGTCGACGAGTTCCAGGACGTCAACCCGCTGCAGAAGCTGCTGCTCGACACCTGGCTCGGCGGGCGTGACGACGTGTGCGTGGTGGGCGACCCCAACCAGACCATCTACTCGTTCACCGGCGCGACGCCCCACTATCTGACCAACTTCGCCGTCGAGCACCCGTCGGCGGCCGTGATCAGGCTGGTGCGCGACTACCGCTCGACCCCGCAGGTGGTCACGCTGGCCAACCGCGTCATGACGCGCTCGCCCCACCGGCTGGAACTGGTCGCCCAGCGGCCGGACGGACCCGAGCCGGTCTTCACCGAGTACGACGACGAGCAGGCCGAGGCGCTGGGCGTCGCGCTCACGGTCAAGAAGCTGATGGCGGACGGCGTGCCCACCCGCGAGATCGCCGTGCTGTTCCGGGTCAACGCCCAGTCCGAGGCGTACGAGCAGGCCTTCACCGACGCCGGCGTGCCGTACCTGCTGCGCGGGGCGGAGCGGTTCTTCGAGCGGCCCGAGGTGCGCCAGGCCGTGGTGCTGCTGCGCGGGGCGGCCAGGTCGGCGGGCGAGGAGCCGCTCGCGCCCGCCGTGCACGCGATCCTGTCGGGGATCGGGCTGACCGCCGAGCCGCCCGGGGGCGGCAAGGCCAGGGAGAAGTGGGAGTCGCTCAAGGCGCTCGCCGACCTGGCCGAGGACATGGCGGCCGAGGGCGCCGACCTTCCCCGCTTCGTCGGCGAGCTGGAGCGCCGGGCGATGGAGCAGCACGCGCCGCCGGTCGAGGGCGTGACGCTCGCCTCGCTGCACGCCGCCAAGGGCCTGGAGTGGGACGCCGTCTTCCTCGTCGGCCTCACCGACGGCATGGTCCCGATCGTCTACGCGGAGACGCCGGACCAGGTCGAGGAGGAGCGGCGGCTGCTGTACGTCGGGATCACCCGGGCCCGCGAGCACCTGCACCTGTCGTGGGCGCTCGCCCGCTCGCCGGGGGGCCGCCGCGCCCGCAGGCCGTCGCGCTTCCTCGACGGGCTGTCCCCCCGTACGACGGGCCCGGCCAGGGCCGAGCGGCCGGCAGGCGCGGGCGGACGGGCGAAGCGGTCGGCGGCGCCGCTGCACTGCCGGATCTGCGGCCGGACCCTCGCCGCCGCGGCCGAGCAGAAGCTGGGCCGCTGCGCGACCTGCCCGGCGGACTACGACGAGGCCCTGCTCGAACGGCTCAAGGCATGGCGCACCGCGGCGGCCAAGGAGCAGAAGGTCCCCGCGTACGTCGTCTTCACGGACGTCACCCTCCAGGCCATCGCCGAACGGGTGCCCACCTCGGAGGAGGACCTGCTCTCGATCGCCGGAATCGGACGCGTCAAACTTGAGCGGTACGGCGACGCGGTCCTCGAGCTCTGCCGCGGCGCCGACAGTGTTCCCGATAGTGTTACTGACGAGTAATATCCGCGCGTGCTGGAGGCTCCCGTGAACTCGGCCCTGAAGGAGCTGCTGGACCTGCTCGATCTCGAACAGATCGAGCTCGACATCTTCCGGGGGCGCAGCCCGGAAGAGCGCATCCAGCGGGTCTTCGGCGGCCAGGTGGCGGCGCAGGCCCTCGTGGCGGCCGGCCGTACGGTGCCGTCCGACCGGATGGTCCACTCGCTGCACGCCTACTTCATCCGGCCGGGGGACCCGGCCGTCCCGATCGTGTACAACGTGGAGCGGGTGCGCGACGGGCGGTCGTTCACCACCCGGCGCATCACGGCCATCCAGCACGGCAAGGCGATCTTCTCGATGTCCGCGTCGTTCCACATCGAGGAGCCGGGCGTGAGCCATCAGGCCGCCCGGATGCCGGAGGTGCCGGCTCCCGAGACCCTGCCGACGTTCCAGGAGCGGATGCTCGACATCGTGGGCGACGAGCCGGGCTGGCGCGAGCTGCTGGCCAGGCCGCGCCCGGTCGACGCGCGGTACGTGAACGCGCTGACGTGGGAGGCCGCCCACGACCCCGCCCTGGTCACCGCCGAGAACAACGTCTGGTTCCGGTACGACGCCGACCTGCCCGACGATCCGCTGCTGCACGTCGTGCTCGCGGCCTACGCCAGCGACTTCACGCTGGTGGACACCGTGCTGCTGGCCCACGGCCTCGCCTGGGGGTCCTCGGCGGTGTCCGGCGCGTCGCTGGACCACGCCATGTGGTTCCACCGGCCCTTCCGGGCCGACGACTGGCTGCTCTACGCCCAGGAGTCGCCCTGGTCCGGGGCGGCGCGCGGGCTCGCCCGCGGGCAGATGTTCACCGCCGCCGGAGACCTGGCCGTCTCCGTGGTTCAGGAATGCTTGGTGCGGGTGTCGCCCGCGCTCCACACCGATGTCACGAAGTCGTGAAAATCGCAGGTAGAAAATAGGTTGCCCGCCCTGCCGCGGCGGTTTAGGGTCTTGGACAAGTCAGCCGGACGCTTCGGTCCGGCGATCGCACTGAAATGGAGGTGAGTCCCGTGAGGAACATTACGACGTCCCGCACGCTGTGGCTCGCCTCCGCATGCCCGGCCGCCATTGTCATGCCGACGAAACTGCGGCGTGGCGAGGCCGCCCCTGCCCAGGCTCTGATCACCGGAGTCGCGGGCTCGGCCGCCTTCGGCGCGTTCGCCCGCCCGGCCAGCCACGGCAAGCTCGCCCACCAGCCGGTCTATGTGAACCGGCCGATGAGCGATGAGCAGATCCGCGCCGCCGCTCGCGGCGGTGCGCAGGGTCCGCACGACGCCTGGAGAGGACCAGTCATACCCTGACCGGTCTCCACCTCCGGGCCGCGGATCCGCACCAGGATCCGCGGCCTTCTTGTTTGTCGGCCACGAATCCACACCCCACAACGAGGACACCCAGACCAGAACATTCGAAGAGGTGACGCAGATGGCGGCCCCGGTCATGGACCTGATCGAAGCCGAAATCCCCTGTCGTACCGACCCCGACCTGTGGTTCGCCGAGTCCCCCGAGGACGTGGAGTTCGCCAAGGCGCTCTGCGGCGGCTGCCCGATCCAGAAGGCCTGCCTGGCCCGCGCGCTGGAGCGCGAGGAGCCGTGGGGCGTCTGGGGCGGGGAGCTCATCCTGAGGGGGGTCGTCGTACCCCGCAAGCGTCCCCGTGGACGCCCGCGCAAGTCTCCCGTCGCCGCCTGACCAGCAATTCCAGCGATTTTTCCGGAAGGAACCGATCCAGATGAGCATCTCCCCGATCACCGCCCTGTATCTGAATCAAGAACTGGCGCACGAGCGAATACGGACCCTGCACGAGGAGGCGGCGCAGGAGCGGCTGGCCGGCCGGATCAGGAGCGTGCAGAGGGCACGTCGGCAGGCCGAGCGCGCGTCCCGGCGGCTGAGCTCCGCGCTGGCGCGCATGTGACGCGATAGCGTCCACCGCACCGATTCGTCCGCAGCTCGTTGAGATGGGCGGTCCCCGACGGGACCGCCCATCGTCGTGTCGCGGGTGGCACTGCCTTCCTCCCCGTGCGGGAGTCACCGGCTTCCTCCCCGTGCGGGAGTCACCGGCGCGGCACGGACCGCCGGACGCCTGGCCGCGACCCCGAGGTAAAGAAGCGATCACCGGACGCACAGAAGATCGCCCACCGCGAGAGACCACCGCGACCGCGGGGTATGAGCCGGAGCGCCCCGGGCCGCACGGCCGTACGGGGCAGGCCGAGCGACGCGCGAGCGGTGGGTGGGACTTGGATGGGCGAGCGGACGCCTGGTGCGCTTGATCACGTGGTGGGCGCGCGACGGCCGGCCGCCACCGCGCTCGTGATCGGCTTCGTGATCGCACTGTGGGGGGCGGCCGCGCCGGGAGCGGAGGCCGCGCCAGCGCCGATGCCGGGAGCGCTCCGGGCCCGTCACACCGACGGCCACGGCGACGGCGACGGCCATGGCGGAGGAGCGACCCAGATCAGCGGCGGAACCGACACCTCGAACGCGCCCTCCATCAAGAGTCCGGTCAAGCAGATATCGACGGGCCGGCGCAACGTGAACGCGCCCGCGGCCAACAGCGCCGTCACCTTCGCCGGCGTCCAGCAGGTGTCGAGCGTCAGCGTCTTCACCAACACGCTCAACGGCAACTGCAGGAAGGGCATCAACCGCTGTGTGATCAACCAGACCCTGAAGGCGGTGGAGAGCCGGGGCGGCGCCGGCAGATGACGCTCAGGTCAGGGTGAGCGCGCTGTCCTCCGACTCGCCCGCCTCGTCGCCGAAGCCGGGCACCCAGCGCACGACCTCGTCGCGGAAGCGGGCGGTGGCGCCGAGCTGGCACAGCACGCCGACGCCCGCCGCGTGCACGCGGTGGATCAGCACGTACGACGCGGGCAGGTTGAGCTGGCGGACCACGTTGTTCGGCCGCAGGTCGGCCACGGTCGCCGCCTGCTCCCGCAGCCACTCCCTGCTAAAGGCGAACTCCTCGACCCGGGTCGGCTCGACGTACGGCGCGAGGAAGGCCCGCAGGGCGTCGGGGTCGACCTCGATGTGCGGGCGGATGAACCCCTCGTCGCGCAGCCCCCGCACGACCGTGTCCATGTCGCCCTGGTTGAAGATGCGGGTGAGCCTGCCGAACACGACGGGGTAGCCGCCCGGCATGCGGTTGACCGCGCCGAAGTCCAGCACGCCGAGCCGCCCGTCCTCCATCAGCCGGAAGTTGCCGGGGTGGGGGTCGGCGTGCAGCATTCCGACCCGGGCCGGCGAGCAGAACAGGAAGCGGACGAACAGCAGGCCCGCGTGGTTGCGCTCCTCCTGCGTGCCATCGGTGATGATCTTGGACAGCGGGGTGCCCGTCATCCACTCGGTGACCAGGACCTGCTCGTTGGCCGCGATCACGGCGGGCACGTGGAAGTCCGGGTCGTCGCGGAACTCCTCGGCGAACGCGTGCTGGGCCTCGGCCTCCTTGAGGTAGTCGAGCTCCTCGGCGACCCGCTCCTTCAGCTCGGCCAGGACCGGCTTGATGTCCAGGCCCGGCAACATGGCGCCGAAGAGCTTGCCGAGCCGCGCGAGCTGGTTGAAGTCGGAGATCAGGGCCTTGCCCGCCCCCGGATACTGGATCTTCACGGCGACCGGGCGGCCGTCGTGCCACACGGCGCGGTGCACCTGCCCGATGGACGCCGCGGCGCTCGGCCGGTCGTCGAACTCCAGGAAGTTCTCCCGCCAGTCCTCGCCCAGCTGCTCGGTCAGGACCCGGTGGACGGTGGCGGCGGGAAGCGGCGGCGCGGCGTCCTGCAGGCGCGTCAGCGTCGCCCGGTAGGGCCCGGCGATCTCGGGCGGCAGCGCGGCCTCGAAGATCGACAAGGCCTGCCCGAGCTTCATGGCCCCGCCCTTGAGCTCGCCGAGCACCTTGAAGATCTGGTCGGCCGTACGCCGCTGGATCTCCTGGGTGACGATCTCCGCGGAGGCGCCACCGAGCCGTCTGCCCAGTCCGAGCGCGGTGCGGCCGGCGAACCCGAGGGGGAGCGTGGCGAGCTTGGCCGAGCGGGTCACGGCACGGTGGGGAAGGTCACTCACTCGACCATTCTTAGCGATGGCGGGGGCTTTCGACCACAATTTACTGTTCTGATCCCCACGTGACGGGCGGCGACGTCAACGAGAGCCGGGGATTGCGTCAAGTGTGTTCTTCCTCACACAGCCGTCCGCCGTCACGCGGTGCGGCCGGACACGCCGCCGGGCAGGCAGTCGCACCGGTCGTGGGCGTCCAGGCGGCGATGCCGCCAGCGCCATCCGGGCGACACCTCCAGCAGGCCCTCGGGCACGCGTCCCTCGTCGAGATAGGCCAGGGCCTGCCCGGCCGCCTGCGCGGCCACGAGACAGGACAGCACGACGTCGCAGGCGATCTCGCCCGCCGGATACCCCCCGAGCCGGGCGCCCACGAGCGGCCAGGACGGGTCCCGGTCGCGGCGGGTCAGATCGAGGCAGCGCAGGCAGGGGGTGAGCCCGGGGACGACGAAGGGTCCCACCGAGCCGTGGCCCTCGAACGCGCAGACGAGCAGGTGCGCCACACCCTCCGTGACGATCTCGTGGACCAGGGTGGCGTCGAGCGGGGCGGCGGGCGCGAGGATCACCAGATCCGGGCGCACGCCGCCGTCGGACAGGCGGGAGGCGGCCCGGCCGGGCCAGGCGTTGACGGCGGGGGAGATCCGCCGGGCCGCGAGCACGGCGGCCTCCTCGCGGGTCATCCCCGTCTCCGCGCGGCCGATTCCGCCGGGGACCACGTCCCCCGCGGTGGCCGTGCCGGGATCGACCACGCAGATGTGACCCACCCCGGCGGCGGCGAGCAGGCTGACGACCCGGGCGCCGACCCGGCCCGCGCCGTACACGCGGACCCGCGCCGCCCGGCGTGCCGACAGGGCGCTCATGCCGCCGTCGGTGGCGGTCAGCGACAGCCTGTCCAGATCGGGACGGAGGCGGTCCCGGTCGGCCAGAGGCAGGTCCGCCAGGGGCTCCGGACGGACCGCGGCGTCCTCGATCAGGCCGTGCGCGGCGAGCCGGGCGACCACCTCCCGGGCGGCGGCCTCGTCGAGGCCGCTTCCGGCCACCGCCTGGCGGAGGGTGCGGGTGCCGTCCAGGCCGTCGATCAGGCGGCGCACGGGCGGCTCGACACCGGTCAGCACGACGGCCCGCAGCGGATGGACGCCGAACTGCAGCGTGCGGCCGTCCCGTTCGACCCGGCGCAGGACGGGCTTCAGGCGAGGTCTCATAGTCGCCAGACCATGCCATACGCCGGGCGGGCCGGGCGCCGGAACCGGTGGGGCTGTGGATAATTACCGGGGTGTTCGTGGTTGGTGAATATCCGCAACCCCGTAGTTTTCACGCCCGCAAGGTCACGTTCGCCCGATTGACCAGGGAGAACGTGTATCACCCCCTGTGGAATTCGGCGCGTGTCGGCTACCTTTCATATGTGCCCCCCGAGACAGTCGAGGTTCGTCGGAGCGCACGACGGCGGCGAACCGTTTCCGCGTACCGCGATGGAGACAAAACCATCGTGCTGCTTCCGGCCGGTCTGAGCACGACCGACGAGGAGCAATGGGTACGCCGCATGCTCGACCGCCTTGCGGCGAAGGAGCAGCGAAGACGCCCGAGCGACGACGACCTGCTCGAACGGGCGATGGAGCTCTCCGCGCGCTATCTCGACGGCAAGGCCGTGCCGGCCAGCGTGCGGTGGGTGGAGAACCAGCTCCACAGATGGGGTTCGTGCACGCCCGACCACGGCACGATCAGGCTGTCGGCCCGGCTGCGGGGCATGCCGGCCTGGGTCGTCGACTACGTCATCATCCACGAGCTCGTCCACCTGCTCGTGCCGAGCCACGGGCCGCGGTTCTGGGCCCTCGTCGAGCGCTATCCCCGCGCGGAACGCGCGAGGGGTTTCCTGGAAGGCTTCTCGATGGCGGCCAACGGCGCCCCGGAGGAGTGTTGACCCGGATCGCCGCGGTGCTCGTCACGCCGGGCATGGCGGACGCGGCTCCGCCCGGCGTCGACGCGGCCGCGTTCCTGACGGCGATCGCCGAGGACACCTACGAGATGGTCGCCGGGCTCGAACTGGTGCGGCCGGTGATCCTGTCGGCCGGAGTGCCGGGCCTCGAGGACATCGCCTGGCCGGGCACGCCCGTCCTGCCGATCGCCTCTCCCGCCGAGGCGTTCGCGGCCCTTCCACCGGGGGAGGAGGCGGTGGTCGCCAGCGCCGACGCCCCCGACATGCCGCCCCTGCTGATCGGGAAGCTCTTCCGCGAACTCGGCCGGGCGCACCTCGCGGTCTGCCCGGCGGAGGGCGGCGGCGCGGTCGCCGTGGCGGCGCGGCTGCCGGTTCCCGGCTGGGCCGCGCCGGACCTCGACGAGCCCGACGCCGTCGCGGCGATGCGCCGCCGGGCGCCCGGGCCCCGCATGGTGGCCACGGGTCCCGGCTGGCACCGGCTCAGGAAGCCGCAGGACGTGGCCCGTCTCGACCCCGGCCTCGAAGGCTGGGACAACACCCGGGCCCTGCTGAGCTGAATCACGGGCGTCCCGGCAGGCGGAGCTCGGCGAACAACGCCCGGTGGTCGCTGCCCGGGACCGGGTGGACCCCGGTCCGCACGGCCGACGCCCTCTCGTCGTACAGCACGTGGTCGATCGTGATCAACGGCGGGTGCCGCCGGTTCGCCGGCCAGGTGGCGGTCAGGCCGTCGCCGGTGGCGTCGGCCGCGTCCGCGTATCCCCGCCCGAGCACCGCGCGCAGGTCCGCATGGTCGAGGCTCGCGTTGAAGTCGCCGGCCAGGACGCGTACGACGCCGGGGGAGGCGGCCGGGAGCGCCGCCAGCTCGGCGGTCCACTGAGCGACGTCACCGTTGCTCAGCGGCGCGAGCGTGTGCACGTCGACGATCTCCACCGGCGGCCCGGACGGCAGGGCGAGCCGGGCCGCCGGCATGTTGTGACCGCCCTCGGGCGTGAAGCCGGGCGCCTCCGTCAGGGGGTGGCGCGCGTAGATCCCGCTGCCCGAGGGGCCGGGCCCGTCCTCCAGATGCCGGTACGGCAGGAGCCTCCCCAGGCCCGCCGCGTCCAGCGCCCCGACGGCCTCGGGAGTGAGTTCCTGGGTGGTGAGCACGTCCGGTCGGAGCTCGCGCACGAGGTCCACCACGGTCGCGGCGTCGCCCGCGCCGAAGAAGAGGTTGACCGTGAGGATCCGCAGCGTCGGCCCGGTGGCGGTGGGGGCCGACCCGGCCGCGCGGGGCAGGACCACGGCCGCCAGGAGGACCGACGCCGCCGCCGCCACCGCGATCACGGCCGGCCGGCGGGCGGCCAGCGCGACCAGGACCGCCACGAGCGACGCGGCCGCGACGTACGGCGTGCCCGTCATCAGCGCGACGGCGGCGCCCCCGACGCGATCGGCGCCGGTGAGCCGGGCCGCGGCCCAGACCGCGAACGGCGCCACCGCGACCCACGCCAGGCGCGGGGAGACCCGCGGCCCACGGCGCGGGGGAGAGACGATCTCGCCGCCCACGTCCAGCTTCGTCATGCGGGTGACACTAGCCACCGATTGTGCGAGGCGGTGTGAGGCGGACGTGCGCGAACCGTGCGGAAGTCAGGCGCGGCACAGGGACCGCGCGCGGCGGGCCAGGCGCCGCGTGGCCTCGTCGCTCAGCTCCGGGATCTCCTCCACCGGGAACCAGCGCAGGTCGAGGGACTCCTCGCTGATCACCGCCTCGGCCCCCGGCGGCGCGACCGCGCCGTACTCCACGTCGAGATGCCAGCTGTGCGGCGGATGGCACCAGACCTTGTGCCGGTCGAGGGCGAGCGGCCCGTCCAGCAGGACCAGTCCGGGGATGCCCGACTCCTCGGTGGCCTCGCGCAGGGCGACCTGCGCGAGCGTGGTGTCGGACCTCTCGCAGTGGCCGCCCATGGGCAGCCACATCCCGGCCTTGGGGTGCAGGGTCAGCAGCACCCGTTCGCCGTCGTGGGACAGCACGGCCGTCGTCGCCGTGAGGTGGCCGGGAGCGCACTCCCGCCACATCGCGTCGTCGTGGTCGCGCAGGTGCGTCAGGAACTCCGCGCGGAGCCGCTCCTCCTCGGGGGTGGGCGCGACCCATCCGGCCAGTACGGCATGCGCGTCACGGTGCAGGCTCACCGGCGCAGCCTACCGACAGCCGGCGGAGTCCTACTTGCCGGTCTCCTCCGGGCCCCGCTCCCCGGGCTCCCCGGGCTCGCCGGGCTCGTCCAGGGCGGACAGGTCGAACTCGGCCTCGCCCTTCACGAACGACTCGGGGTTGTCCAGGTCGTCCGCCGTCGGCATCAGGTCGGGGTGACCCCAGACGGCGTCCCGGCCCTCGATTCCGCGCTCGTCGCCCAGGGCCTTCCACAGGGCGGCCGCCTCACGCAGCCGCCTGGGGCGCAGCTCGAGGCCCACCAGCGTGGCGAAGGTCCGCTCGGCCGGGCCACCGGTGGCCCGGCGGCGCCGCAGGGTCTCCGCGAGGGCCGCGGCGGACGGGAGCTTGCCCTCGGCGGCGGTGTCGACCACCGTGGCCACCCAGCCCTCGACCAGCGCGAGCGCGGTCTCCAGGCGGGCGAGTGCGACCTTCTGCCGCTCGGTCTCCTCGGGCTTGAGCAGCTCGCCGCCGCCCAGGACCTCCTGGATCCGCTCCGGGTCGCTGAGGTCGAGCCCCTGCAGCTTGTCCTGCAGGGCGGACACGTCCACCGTGATGCCCTGGGCGTACTCCTCGACCGCGCCGAGCAGGTGCGCCCGCAGCCACGGGACGTGCTGGAAGAGCCGGTGGTGCGCCGCCTCGCGCAGCGCCAGGTAGAGCCGGATCTCGTCCGAGGGCGTCTCCAGGCCGCTGCTGAAGGCGGCGACGCCTCCGGGCAGCAGGGCGGCGGTGTCGGACAGGGGAAGGCCGATGTCGGAGGAGCCGACCACCTCGCGGGCGAGCGAGCCGAGGGCCTGGCCGATCTGCTGGCCGACCATCATGCTGCCCATCTGCCTGAGCATGCCCATGAGCGGCCCGGCCATGGCCTGCGCCTCGGGCGGCAGGCCCGCCCCGCCGAGCGTGCCGCCCATCGTCTCCACCATCTGGGCGGCGACGGGATCGCACAGCTGTTTCCAGACCGGGATCGTCTTCTCGATCCACTCCGACCGGCTCCAGGCCTGCGGGACGCTCACGCCGCTCGGCAGCGTGGTCACCTCGTTGAGCCACAGGTCGGCCAGGTTGAGGGCCTCGACGATCTGACGTCGCTCGCCCTCCATGACGCTCGGATCGCCCTCGGCGACCACGGCGTGCCGTGCGATGTTCTTCGCCATGTCCCAGTTGACGGGCCCGGCCTCCGGGGAGGCGGACAGCATGTCGGCGAACTGCCGCATGGCCGCGGCGATCTGCTCCGGGCTGCCGAACATGGCGAACGGATTGTCGTTGGGGTCGTTTTCGCGACCTGGCAGGTCAGTCACCGCGCCACCTCGTGCAGGATGGAGGAGTCCACATCCGCCACGTTATCCGCCGTGGGGCGGATCAGTGCAAAGTGAGGACCTCGTGCCTACCTCGAAACGCCTGCGTCCCCCCGTCGTCGCCGTCACCGGCGCCGCCTCCGGTCTCGGCCGGGCGTTCCTCGCGAAGGTGGCCTCGTCTGCGGAATTCCGCCGTGTGGTGGCCATCGACGAACAACGCGGCGACGTCCCGGACGTCACCTGGCGGGTCCTCGACATTCGTGATCCGCTCTTGGCGAACCGGATCTCCGATGTGGACGTCCTGGTGCATCTCGGCACTGACGAGTCGCTCGACACCGACCCCGCCGAGCGCCGCCGCTACAACCTGCGCGCCGCCCAGACCGTGCTCACGGCCTGCGCCGCGGCCCGGGTGCGGCGGGTCGTGCTGGTGACGAGCGCGATGGTTTACGGCGCCGCCGCCGACAACCCGGTGCCCCTGCCCGAGGACGCCCCGGTCGCGGCCGAGCCGGACACCGGCCTGGTGGGCGACCACCTGGAGATCGAGGCGCTGGTACGGCGGTCGCTGCGGGCGCATCCGGGCCTGGAGGTGACCGTGCTGCGGCCCGCCGCCCTGGTCGGTCCTGGCGTCGACACGGTCATCACCCGCCACTTCGAGGCGCCCCGGCTGCTGGTGGTGAAGGGCTGTCTGCCGCGCTGGCAGTTCTGCCACGTCGACGACCTGGTCTCCGCGCTGGAGGCCGCCGCCCTGGGCAGGGTCGGCGGGGTCGTGGCGGTCGGCTCGGAGGGCTGGCTGGAGATGGAGCAGGTGGAGGAGATCTCCGGCCTGAAGCGGTTCGAACTGCCGGCGGGTGTGACGTTCGGCACCGCGCAGCGGCTGCACCGGCTCGGCATCACGCCGACCGCCGCGACCGACCTGCATTACGTCGTCTACCCCTGGGTGGTCGACGGCGTGGCGCTGCGGGAGGCGGGCTGGAAGGCGGCCTGGACCAACGAGGCGGTCCTGCGCGAGCTGCTCGAATTGTCCGCGGGCAGGCACGCGGTCGTCGGCCGCCGCCTGTCGGGCAAGGAGGCCACGATCACGGCTGCGGGCGCGACCGTCGCGGTGATCGGCACGGCGGCGATCGTCCGCGCCGCCCGCCGCAAGCGCCGCACCTGACTGCGCCGCATCTGCATGCGCCGCACCTGACCGGGCTCAGGCACTAACCTCGGACCGTGGACGTCATCCGATTGCTGGGCATTCGCGACACCCCGCTGTCCGTGGACGAGGTGCTGGGCGCGGTGGAGGACCACGCCGCGGGAGGCACGGCGGTGTTCGTCGGCACGGTGCGCGAGCAGGACGGCGGCAGGCCGGTGACGCTCCTGTCGTATTCGGCGCACCCGTCCGCCGAGGAGCAGCTGCGCAGGGTCGCGGAGAAGGTGGCGGCCGACCACCGGGTGACGGCGCTGGCGGCCGTCCACCGGGTGGGCGACCTGCGGCTGGGGGAGATCGCCGTCGTCGTGGCGGCCGCCTGTCCCCATCGGGGCGAGGCCTTCGAGGCCTGCCGCAGGCTGATCGACGATCTCAAGCGCGAGGTGCCCATCTGGAAGCACCAGGTGTTCGCCGACGGGGGCGCCGAGTGGGTCGGCGCCTGCGATTAGCGCGACGCGGAACGCATAGAGTTCGTCCATGTCCCGACGCGCTCTGACCCTTCTGGTCGCGGGTTTCCTCGCGCTCGCGTTGGCCGTGATCGGCGCCATGCTCCCCGTGCCGTACGTCGTGCTGAGCCCCGGCCCCACCGAGAACACGATCGGGGACGTCAAGGGCAAACCGGTCATCACGATCTCGGGCCGCGAGACCTACCCCACGCAGGGCAGGCTGAGCCTGGTCACCGTGGCCTACCAGGGCGGGCCGGACAACCGTCTCGACCTGATCACCGCGCTGCGCGGCTGGCTCGACCCGACGATCGCCGTGGTGCCGGAGGAGACGCTGTTCCCGAAGTCGACCTCCGCGGAGCAGGTCGAGGAGCAGAACGTCCAGGAGATGACCGACTCGCAGCAGTCGGCCACCGCCGCCGCGCTGAACGCGCTCAAGATCCCCATCGAGAAGGTGGTCACGGTCGCGCAGACCGACAAGGGGACGCCGGCCGACGGGAAGCTCAAGCCCGGGGACGAGATCACGGCGGTGGACGGCTCCGGGGTCGGCGAGCTCGGGTCCGTCGCGGCGTCCGTGCAGCGCCACAAGCCGGGAGAGCCGGTGACGTTCACCGTGCGGCGCGGCGACGCCTCGACCGAGGTGCCGGTCGGCACCGTGGCGGGCAAGGACGGCAAGGCCAGGGTCGGCGTGCAGATGCGCGCGAGCTATCGGTTCCCTTTCAAGGTCGACATCAGCGTCGGCGAGGTCGGCGGACCGAGCGCCGGACTGATGTTCTCGCTGGGCATCTACGACAAGCTGACACCGGGGGCGCTCACCGGGGGAATGTCGATCGCCGGCACCGGGACGATCGACCCGGCCGGCAACGTCGGCCCGATCGGCGGGATCGAGCAGAAGATGGTGGGCGCCCGCCGGGCCGGCGCCACGGTCTTCCTCACGCCCGCGGGCAACTGCGCGGCCGCCGTCAAGGCAGCGCCCTCCGGGCTGCGCCTGGTGCGGGTCGAGACGCTGGACGGCGCGATCAAGGCGATCGACTCCCTGCGCGACCGCTCCGGCGAGGTCCCCTCCTGCCCGGCCGCCTGAGCGTACGCGGAGGGGCGCATGGCCTGTGACCTGCCGGTCTTGGCTGTGAGCGGCATCGTGATAACGATCAGATCCGTTACCACGACCACGCCCCTCGCAGTGTAGGTTTCCTAGCACGGACCGTTGCCCTCTGACAATCCTGGCCCTACACAATCCGAGACAAGGGGTTGAGCGTTGAGCTTCCGGAGCCCCGGAGCCGGACGGGCGGTGCGCTTGCCCCGACGGCCGCGCCTTCTGATACCCGTACTGATCGCCGTCGTGGCGATCGTCGTGTTACTGCTGCTTTTCTCGGGGATCTACACCGACTACCTCTGGTACGACTCGGTGAGCTTCTCCTCGGTGTTCTCCACGATGCTGCTCACCCAGGTGGTGCTGTTCGCCGTGGGCGCCGCCCTGATGATCGTCATCGTGGGCGGCAACATGGTGCTCGCGCACCGCACCCGGCCGATGTTCGGCCCGGGCATGTTCGGGGCGCCGCAGGGCGCCGACCGCTACCGGGTCGCACTCGATCCGCACCGGCGGCTGGTCTTCTGGGTCGGCATGGCCGTGCTGGCCCTGTTCACCGGGTCGTCCACGGCCGGGCAGTGGAAGACCTGGCTGCTGTTCGCGAACCGCACGCCGTTCGGGCAGAAGGACGCGCAGTTCCAGCTGGACCTGTCGTTCTTCATGTTCACCTACCCGTTCCTGCGGCTGCTGCTGAACTTCCTGTTCACGGCCGTGATCCTGTCGATCGTCGCGGCCGTGATCGTGCACTACCTGTACGGCGGCTTCCGGATCTCCTCGCCGGGCGGCGTGCACGCCACCCGGGCCGCCCGGACCCACCTGTCGGTGCTGCTGGGCGTGTTCGTGCTGCTCAAGGCCCTGGCGTACTGGCTGGACATGTACGGCCTGGTCTTCTCCGACCGGGGGAAGACGTTCGGCGCGTCGTACACCGACGTGCACGCGGTGCTCCCGGCCAAGGGGATCCTCGCGGTCATCTCCCTCATCTGCGCGCTGATCTTCTTCGCCGGCGTCATCCGCCCCGGCGGGATGTTCCCCGGCGTGGCGTTCGGACTGCTCGTGCTGTCGGCCGTCCTGATCGGCACCGTGTATCCCTCGCTGGTCGAGCAGTTCCAGGTCAAGCCGAACCAGCAGAGCAAGGAGCAGGCGTACATCCAGCGCAACATCGACGCGACTCGAAAAGCGTACGGAGTCGACACGGCGAAGGTCACGGAGTACAGCGCCAAGACCGACACCGACGCCTCCGTGCTGCAGACCGAGGCGTCGGCCATCCCCGGCATGCGCCTGCTCGACCCCAGCCTGCTGTCGCCGACGTTCCAGCAGAAGCAGCAGATCCGCGGCTACTACCAGTTCCCCGAGCAGCTCGACATCGACAGGTACCCCGTCGACGGCAAGCCGCGCGACACGGTGGTGGCGGTCCGCGAGATCGGCCGCCCGCCGGACGGGCAGCGCAACTGGATCAACGACCACCTCGTCTACACGCACGGCTTCGGCTTCGTCGCCGCGCCGGGCAACAAGGTGGACACCAGCGGCCTGCCGGAGTTCAGCGAGCGCGACATCCCGCCGGTCGGTGACCTCGGCGACTACGAGCCCCGCATCTACTTCGGTGAGAACTCGCCCGACTACTCGATCGTCGGCGGGCCCGGCTCGGCCAGGCCCATCGAGCTGGACTACCCCCAGCAGGGTCAGGCGGGCGCCGAGCAGCAGAACAACACCGGCCAGGTCAACAACACCTACGAGGGCAAGGGCGGCGTCTCCGTCGGGAACTTCTTCCGCCGGCTGCTCTACGCGGTGAAGTACGGCGAGACCAACCTGCTGCTGAACTCGAACATCAACGACGAGTCCCGCATCCTGTACAACCGTGAGCCGGTGCAGCGCATCCAGCAGGTCGCGCCGTTCCTCACGCTGGACCGCGACCCGTACCCGTCGGTGGTCGACGGGCGGATCGTGTGGATCGTGGACGCGTACACGACCTCCGACTCCTACCCCTACGCCGAGCGCAAGAGCCTGGAGTCGCTGACCACCGACGTCCAGAGCAGCAGGCTCGGCGTGCCGCAGGTGCCGAGGGACGAGGTCAACTACATCCGCAACTCGGTCAAGGCGACCGTGGACGCCTACGACGGCACGGTGACCCTTTACGCCTGGGACGAGTCCGACCCGGTGCTGAAGACCTGGCAGAAGGCCTTCGGCGGGGTCGTCAAGCCGGCCTCGCAGATCAGCGAGGGGCTGCGCGCCCACCTGCGCTACCCGGCCGACCTGTTCAAGGCGCAGCGGGAGATCCTGACCTCCTACCACGTCACCGACGCCAACGCGTTCTTCAGCGGCCAGGACTTCTGGAAGGTCCCGGAGGACCCGGCGACCGGCAAGAGCAAGCAGCCGCCGTACTACGTGACGATGAAGATGCCGGGCAGCGACACCGAGCGCTTCTCGCTCACGACCACGTTCGTGCCCAACCAGCGGCAGAACATGGCGGCGTTCATGGCGGTCGACGCGACGGCCGCCACGCCGAACCCGCCACTGGAGATACTCCAGCTGCCGAGCACGACCGCGATCCAGGGTCCGCCACAGGCGCAGAACCTGTTCGAGTCGAACACCACGGTGTCGACCGAGCTGAACCTGCTGCGCGGCGGCGGCACCGACGTGCTGTACGGCAACCTGCTCACGCTGCCGTTCGGCGGCGGTCTCCTGTACGTCGAGCCGGTCTACATCCAGCCGCGCGCGGAGACCTCGGGCAAGTACCCGACCCTGCGCCGGGTGCTCGTGCTGTACGGCGAGAAGGTCGGCTTCGGCGCAACGCTGAGCGACGCGCTGGAGCAGGTGTTCGGCGGCACCGTGGCCACGCCGCCGGAACAGAAACCCGACCAGACGGCGAACCAGCCGCCCGGCCAGGTCACGCCGCCGGACAGCGCCTCGGCGCTCACGTCGGCGCTCGACCGGGCCCAGCGGGCGTACGAGGACTCGCAGAAGGCGCTGTCGGCGAACCCGCCGGACTGGAAGGCGTACGGCGACGCGCAGACCTCGCTCAAGAAGGCGCTGGACGACCTGGCGAAGGTGAAGGGCGCGGTGCCCGCCTCGACGGCGTCTCCGGCCGCGAGCGCGAGCCCGAGCGCCGGCGCCAGTCCGGGCGGGAGTCCACCGGCGAGTGCGACTCCCAGCCCCGCACCGAGCGGCTGAGCCCTCCGGAGCCCCGCGCCACACCCGGCGCGGGGCTTCGGTTTGCCTCCCGCCCGTCGCCGGGATAGTCTCGTAGAGCCGACGCGGGGTGGAGCAGCTCGGTAGCTCGCTGGGCTCATAACCCAGAGGTCGCAGGTTCAAATCCTGTCCCCGCTACCACGAGATGTCGCAGGACATTGAAAACCCCCGGGCCCACAAGCCCGGGGGTTTTTTCATGCCCGGAGTGTGAATCGTGCAGCTCGACGTCGTGATGTGGCCGGATTCGCCGTGCCTGCGATGCGGGACGAGTGGTCGCACGCCGAGCGGCTCGGTCTCGGCCGCGGCTGGCTGTACGACCATCTGAACCTGAACGGCGACGGCCCGTGGCACGAGGCGTACACCGCGCTCGCGGCAGTCGCGGCGGCCACCTCGCGCATCGGCATAAGCGAGCTCGGCGTCACGACGCTGGCCGTCCTGTGGCCGCGCGGGGACCGGGCGGGAGCGCGGCTGGCGGTGCTGGAACAGGCGGCGGCGGCGTGCCTGCGGCGCTGACGGCCGCGTGGTCGCACGGTGCTCGCGGTCACACGGTGCTCGCGGTCACCCGGTGCCAGCGGACCTGCCGCGGAAGGTGCGCCGGTAGGCGTGGGGGGTGGTCCCCAGGCGCCGTGCGAAGTGGTGGCGCAGCGTGTCGATCGAGCCGAACCCGGCCCGCTCGGCGATGGTGGCGATCGGTTCGTCGGTGTTCTCGAGATGCCGCTGGGCCAGCAGTATGCGCTGCTCGGTGAGCCACTGGAGCGGTGTGGTGCCGATCTCCCGCTGGAAGCGGCGGGCGAAGGTCCGCGGTGACATGTGGGCCCGCCGGGCCATGCCCTCCACCGTCAGCTCCCGGTGGAGGTTGGCCTGGAGCCATACCAGCAGCGACGCCAGCGCCCCCGCGCCGCGTTCGGGCTCGGCGCGCTTGATGTACTGCGTCTGGCCCCCGTCCCGGTATGGCGGCGCCACCATGCGCCGGGCGATGTCGTTGGCGACGGCGCTGCCCTGCTCCTTGCGCACCACGTGCAGGCAGGTGTCGATCCCCGCGGCGGTGCCGGCGCCGGTGATGACCGGGTCCTCGTCGACGAACAGGACGTCCAGCTCCACTTCGGCCCGCGGGAAGCGGCGGGCGAGTTCCTCGCCGTACCGCCAGTGCGTGGTGCAGCGGCGGCCGTCCAGCAGACCGGCCTCGCCGAGCAGGAAGGCGCCGGAGCAGATGCTGAGCACGCGGGCGCCGCGCCGTACCGCGGCGCGGAGCGCGTCGAACAGCTCCTCGGGGTGCCGCGTGCGCGGGTCGTAAGCGGGGACGCCGATGAGGTCCGCCGACGCCAGCCTCTCCAGCCCGTGCGGGGTCTCGACCCGGAAGCCGTGCCTGGTCCGCACGCTCGTCCCCCCGGGGGAGACGACCGCGAAGTCGTACGCGGGCAGGCCGTCGTCGCTGCGGTCGATCCCGAAGACCTCGCAGAACACTCCCAGCTCGAAGGCGTGCCCGCCGTCCAGGGCGAGTACGGCCACATCACGAAGCATCGGGCTTCTCCTCCGGGAGGATGGCAGGAATTTCAGCCTAATGGGCATTCCTGCCTCTCTTCCGGGCCGGACCGACTTTGGCAGGGTGGTGCCATGAGGCCGGATGACCGGCCGTACGCGGAGCGGCGGGGCCGCGACCGCCCCTTTTCCTCTCCTTCGACAGACAGGCGAACCATGAGCGACATCCTCACCGTCACCGAAGAGACGTCCGCCAGGGCGGCTCAGATCCTGCGCGGGCTCGCGCTCGACGAGGACCTCAAGTGGCGGGTCCCGGAGGATCCCCTGCTCGGCCCGCTCGCCCGCAGGGCGGCCCGGCGCTTCGTGGCCGGGGAGACCCTCGATGCCGCGCTGGAGCGTGTGACGGAGATCATCGCGAGCGGGCACCGGGCGAGCGTCGAGTACATGGGCGAGAGCTGCCGCGACTCGCGGCGGGCCGTGGCCGAGACCGGCGTGTTCGTCGACGCCGCCAGGAGGCTCGCTCCGGGAGTCTCGATCTCACTGGACCTGTCGCACATCGGCCTGGCCGTCGGCGAGGATCTCGCCTTCGACAACGCCACCCGCATCGCCGAGGCCACCGCGGGCGCCGGGCGCGAGCTGATGATCTCGGCGGAGGGCTCCGAACGCACCGACGCCGTCCTGTCGGTGCACCGTCGCCTGTGTCAGCGCTTCGCCCACGTGGGGATCACGGTCCAGGCGCGGCTGCACCGGACGGAGGCGGACCTGGGGGCGCTGCTGGACCTGCCCGGCCGGATCCGCCTGGTCAAGGGCGCCTTCCTGGAGCCGGAGAGCGTGGCCTGCACGCGGGAGGATCCGGCGCTGGCCGCCGCTTACCTGCGCTACGCCGAACTGCTGGCGGACTCGGGGCGCCCGTGCTCGTTCGCCACCCACGACTGGGAGCTCATCGGCCGCATCGACCGTCATCTCGGCGGGACGGGGCACGACGGCGTGCCGTGGGAGTTCGAGACCCTGCTCGGTCTCGGACGCGACCGCCTGGACGCCATGGCGGCGAAGGGGCATCCCACCCGCGAGTACGTCGTCTTCGGCACCGAGTGGTGGCTCTACGTGTGCAACCGGCTGGCCGAGGACCCCCGGCGCCTCTTCCAGGCCATCGTCGACGCGGCCTCACCGGAGGCCTGACGCGCCGGCGGCGCCCGGTCCCGGCAATCGATTTGGCACCCTCCCGGAGAAGCGTCTAACATAGAGACACAACGACGCGGGGTGGAGCAGTTCGGTAGCTCGCTGGGCTCATAACCCAGAGGTCGCAGGTTCAAATCCTGTCCCCGCTACCAAGAGACGAAGGCCCGGCCTCCGGAAACGGAGACCGGGCCTTCGGCGTTTCCCGGATGGGCCGCGTGCGGGACGGGCACCGCCACCGGGTCTCGGACAGGAGTGGCGCATGATCACGCTGGATCGCCTGGTCAACGTGCTGGGCGCGTACGGCGTGCGGCTGTGCGGCCGGCCCGACAGGCGTACGGCGCGGCTGCGCAGCGTGGCGATACCGGACGCGACCGACGGCCGGGTCACCGGCGACGTGCTCGTGGCCGTGGGAGCCGGATCGGTGACCGAGGCGGTGCGGTGGGGGGTCGCGGCGCAGGCCACGGCGGTCCTGGTGCGCGCGGGCGCGGAGAGCGAGCGCGAGGCCGCCGCGGCCGGTGAGAGCCTGGACGTCGCGGTGATGCTGGTCGACCCCGCGGTCTCGTGGAGCCACCTGGTCGGCGTGGTCTACGGACTGGTGCTCGAAGGGCGGGAGACCGAGTCGGGGCGCGGGCCCACGGATCTGTTCGCGCTGGCCGACAGCCTGGCCGACGCCGTCGGAGGCGCCGTGACCATCGAGGACCCGCTATCGCGGGTGCTCGCCTACTCCCGCTCACAGCAGGCGGGAGACCCGGCCCGGCTGGAGACGATCCTGGTGCGGCAGGTCCCGGAGCGGCTGCGGGAGGTCTTCCGCGAGCGTGGGGTGTTCGCCCGGCTGGCGGCGACGGACGAGCCGATGTTCGTCGAACCGGACCCGCGGCACGGCATGACCGGGCGGATGGCGGTGCCGGTGCGAGCCGGCCGGGAGTTGCTCGGATCCGTCTGGGTGACGTGCGGCAGCCCCCTGACCGGGACGCGGCACACCGCGCTGGCGAACGGCGCGCGAACAGTCGCGTTGCACCTGCTCCGCTCCCGGGCGAGCGCGGACCTGGAACGGCAGGTGGAGTCCGACCTGGTCGTCCGGCTGCTCGAAGGCACGGCCGACGCCGCGACCGTGGTCAGCCGGCTGGGGCTGCCCGCGGGGGAGATGCGGGTGGTGGCGGTGCGCACGCACACCGACGAGGAGCCGCACGCCATGCTCCTGCTGGCCTTCGAACGGGCCACCACCGGTTTCGGGTGGTCCAGGCCCGGGAGAAGCGCGCTGCTCGGCGACACGCTCTACACCGTCCTGCCCGACGCGGGGGCGGCGGCGGCACGGGAATGGGTGGCCACCCTGGCGGCCGGGCTGCCGCCACGGGTGCGCGTCGCGGCCGGGATCGGCGCCGCGGCCCAGCCGGCGGACCTGCCGGCCGGCCGGCAGGAGGCGGAGGAGTGCCTGGCGCTGCACGAGAGGGGCACTTCGCACGCCGGCCCGCCCGCCTACGACGAGTCCTGGGACGACATCCTGCTCCAGCGGTTGCGGGCGGCGGCGCGCGCGGGCCGCACTCCCGCGCGCGGGCCGGTGAGCGCGCTGCGCCGCCACGACGCCCTCCACGACACCCATTACGTGGCGACGCTACGGGCGTGGCTGGAGGCCCAGGGCGATCTCGCGGTCGCCGCCGAACGGCTCGGCGTGCACGCCAACACGGTGCGCAACCGGCTGCGCAGGATGAGCGAGGTGACCTCGCTGCACCTCGACGACCCGCGCAAGCGCCTCGCCATGGTCATCACTCTGGCGGCGGAGGACGACTGAAGGGTTGTCCGGACCCCACAACGAGGGCGCCGCGATTGTGCGGCCGCCACAACCGCCCGCGGCGCCGTACGGGCCATCCTGAGCGGGAGAGCAGTCGCCTGGTGTGGAGGTGGGGCATGTCCGGCGCCGAGCGCGTGAACGACTGGCCGGGGTCGGTGGTCGTGGTGGGCGCGGGGATCGTGGGCCTGTCCACCGCGTGGTTCCTGCAGGAACGCGGTGTGGAGGTCACCGTGGTCGACCGCCGGGGCGTGGCCGCCGGCGCGTCGTGGGGCAACGCGGGCTGGATCGCGCCCGGCCTGGCCATCCCGCTGAACGAGCCGTCCGTGCTGCGCTACGGCCTGCGCTCGCTGCTCAACCCGGCCGCGCCGCTGCACGTCCCGGCGACCGTCGACCCGGGGCTGTGGGCGTTCCTGACCCGGTTCGCCGCCAACTGCCGGTGGTCGTCGTGGACCCGGGCCGTGCGCGCCGGCCTCCCGCTCAACGACGAGTGCATCGAGGCGTACGAGGTGCTCGCCGCCAACGGCGTCGCCGCTAGGGTCGAGGACGCGCCGATCACCGCCGGGTTCCGTACGCCGCGCCAGGCCGCGGGCCTGCTCCACGAGCTGCGCAGAATGGCGGGCGCCGGGCAGCGGGTGGACCACGACGTTCTGAACGCCGCGCAGTTGGCCGAGGCGATGCCGCTCGCCTCCGGCGCCCTGGGCGCGGGGGTCCGGATCAACGGGCAGCGCTACGTCGACCCCGGCCGCTTCGTGCACGCGCTGGGTGAGGCCGTCGTCGCCCGGGGCGCCACCGTGGAGACCTTCGAGGTCGCGGATGTGCGCACCGACACCAAGAAGGTCGTGGTGGTGGCCGGGGACGGCGCCGTCCTGTCCGCCGACGCGGCGGTGCTGGCCACCGGCGCCTGGCTGTCCCGGCTGGCGGGCCCCTGGGGCGTACGCGTCCCGGTGCGGGCCGGCCGCGGCTACTCGTTCACCGTGCCGGTGGACCACCCCGTTCCCGGCCCGATCTACCTGCCCGACGTGCGGGTGGCGTGCACGCCCTACCAGGGCGGACTGCGAGTGGCGGGCACGATGGAGTTCCGCGATCCCGACGCCCCGGCCGTCGAGGCCCGGCTGAAGGCGATCATCGCGTCGGCCCGTCCCCTCCTGCGGGGCGTGCGCTGGGAGGAGCGTACCGACGTCTGGGTCGGCCCCCGGCCGGTCACCCCCGACGGGCGTCCGCTGGTCGGCGCGACCGACGCCCCGGGGATCTACGTGGCCGGCGGGCACGGCATGTGGGGGCTCGCCCAGGGCCCGGCCACCGGGAGGCTCCTCGCCGAGCAGATCACCACCGGCAAGCAGCCCGCCGCCCTGCGGGAGTTCGACCCGCTGCGCTGAACCCGGTACAGGGACGCCCGATTTCACTGCAAGATCATGAATCGGATCTCCGCAGGTCAGGGGGGCATCGGCCGGAAAAGTGCAAGATCGTGGACAGTTGCGGGCCAGGTCAGGGCACATGAGTGCGACTAACTGCAAGATCACGGTGAGGGGGTTGTCGCGGGGGGACAACAATCGAGTGATCACTGTCGCAGGGCGACATTGAGGGGCGGCCGCCCGGTGGTGAAGGCTCCCCGCATGCAGGCCCGCATCACATCGGCGGACGTCTCCGCCCTGGCCCGCGGCTGCGCCGTGCTCGGCACCGGCGGCGGAGGCGACGTGCGCCCCGGAGCCATCGCCGCCCGGCGCGCGATCCGCGACCACGGCGACGTGCCGCTCGTCACCCTGGACGAGTTGCCCGGCGACGCCCTCGTGCTGCCGCTGTCGGGAATCGGCGCCCCGACGGTCAGCAACGAGATGGTCCACGGCACGGACGAGCCGGTCAGGATCGCCGAGGAGATCGAGCGGATCCTGGGCCGGCCGCTCGCCGCGGTGATGTCCTCGGAGATCGGCGGCGGCAACGGCGTGGCCCCTGTGGCCTGGGCGGCCAGGCTCGGGCTGCCGCTGCTCGACGCCGACGCGATGGGCCGGGCCTTCCCCGAGGTCCAGATGGTCTCGATGTACGTGGCCGGGATCCCCGCCAACCTCGTCGTCATGGCCGACGTCGTCGGCAACGTGGTGACGATCCGGCCGGTCGACGGCCTGTGGTCGGAGCAGATCGCCCGCGCGGTCTGCGTGGCCGCGGGGTCGAGCGCCCTCATGGCCGACTACGTGCTGACCGCGCGGGAGTGCGCGGGCGCGGTGATCGAGGGCACGGTGAGCCGGGCGATCGCGGTCGGGCGGGCGACCGAGGGCGCCGCGGACCCCCTCGCCGCCCTGACCGCCGAGCTCGGCGCGGTACGGCTGATCACCGGCAAGCTGGCCGACCTGGAGCGCAGGACCACCGGCGGCTTCGCCAGGGGCACGGCGACGATCGAGGGCACCGGCGGCGACCGGGGCAGGATCCTGCAGCTGGAGATCCAGAACGAGAACCTCGTCGCCGTCGAGGACGGCCGGGTCCGGGCGATGGTGCCCGACCTGATCACGGTGGTCGACACGCAGACGGCCACGGCGATCCAGACCGAGGGGCTGCGGTACGGCCAGCGGGTGACCGTGCTGGCCTGGCCCTGCGACCCCCTGTGGCGTACGCCGAAGGGCCTGGAGACGGCGGGCCCGCGCGCCTTCGGCTACGACATGGACTACCGGCCCGTGGAGGAGATCGCATGAGCATCGCGTTGCGGGTCGGCATCGACGTGGGCGGCACCAACACCGACGCGGTGGTCCTCGACGACGACGACCGGGTGCTGGCGACGGCCAAGCGGCCCACCAGCCCGGACGTGACCGAGGGCCTGCGCGCGGCGCTCGACGCGGTCCTCGCCGAGCTGCCCGAGCCGGGCCTGGAAAAGCACGTGAAGCGGGTGATGCTCGGCACCACCCACGCGACCAACGCCATCCTGGAGCGGCGCGCGCTCGGCCGGGTCGCCGTGCTGCGGCTCGGCGCCCCGGCGACCACGTCCGTGCCGCCGCTGAGCGAGTGGCCGGACGACCTGCGCGAGACCGTGGCGGCGGGCACCGCGATCGTCCGCGGCGGATACTTCGTCGACGGCCGTGAGATCGCGCCTCTCGACGTGGACGCGGTCAGGAGGTTCGTGGCCGCCACGCCCGCCGACGCGATCGCCGTCACCGGCGTGTTCAGCCCGGCGAGCGCCGACCAGGAGAACCGGGTCGCCGAGATCATCCGTGCCGAGATCGGCGACGTGCCGGTGAGCCTCAGCCACGAGATCGGCTCGCTCGGCCTGCTCGAGCGCGAGAACGCGACCGTGCTCAACGCCGCGTTGTACGGCGTGGCGCGCGACGTCACCGACGCGCTGCGCGAGGCCCTCGCGGCGAGGGGCCTGGAGGTCGAGACGTACTTCGCGCAGAACGACGGCACGCTGATGGCCGTCGACTACGCGGCCCGCTATCCGGTGCTGACCATCGGCTCCGGGCCGGCCAACTCGCTGCGCGGCGCGGCGTACCTGTCGGGGGTGACGGACGCGATCGTGGCGGATGTCGGCGGCACCTCCACCGACCTCGGCGTGCTCGCGGGCGGCTTCCCCCGGGAGTCGGCCGCGGCGGTCGAGATCGGCGGGGTCGCGACCAACTTCCGGATGCCCGACATCCTGTCCATCGCGCTCGGCGGCGGCACGATCGTCGGGGCCGAGCCGCGCTCGGTCGGCTACCGGATCGGCACGGAGGCGCTCGTCTTCGGCGGCTCCACCCCCACGATGACCGACGCGGCGGTGGCGGCCGGGCGGGGAGACGTCGGCACCCATCCGGTGCCCGGGCAGTGGCGCGAACGGCTGGCCCGGGCCGTACGGCGAGCGGACGAGGCGGTGGCGGACGCCGTGGACCGGGTGACGCTCGGCCGGGTGGACCGGCCGCTCGTGGCGGTCGGCGGCGGCGCGTTCCTGCTGGCCGCGGAGGTGCCCGGGGTGCGTGAGGTGGTCCGGCCGGCGCACGCGGAGGTCGCGAACGCGGTGGGCGCGGCCATCGCGCTCGCCGGCGGCAGGTTCGAAACGATCGTCCCCGCTTCTGGAGGCGGGAGCTCCAGGGCTACATTGATCGACAACGCCAAGGAGGAGGCGGCCGCGCGGGCCGTCGCCGCCGGGGCCGACCCCGCATCCGTCCAGATCGTCGAGCTCAGCGAGATCCCTCTCAGCTACCTTCCTGAGCCCGCGGTGCGCCTGCACGTCAAGGCCGCCGGCCCCCTCGCCCGGCAGGCCGGATAGGAAAGGAACCTCCTCACATGCGCTGGCACAAGCGTCTTCTCGCCGCGGGAGCCGTGACCGCAGTGACCCTCACCGCCGCGGCCTGCGCGGGCGGGAAGGTCCGCGGCGCGGAAGACTCCCCTCAGCCGGGCTCCACGACGGCCCCGGCCGGGGGCGCGGCCGACAGCACCTTCGTGTACGTCCCCAACCTGGACGTCGTCACCGACTGGGACCCCGCGAGCTCGTATTCCAACGAGATCATCGCGATGCAGAACATCTACGAGTCGCTGACCCGCTACAACCCGCAGACGAAGAAGACCGAGCCCCGGCTGGCCTCCTCGTGGACCTCCTCGCCCGACGGCAAGAAGTGGACGTTCACGCTGCGCGAGGGCGCGAAGTTCCACACCGGCAAGCCGGTGGACGCCGCCGCGGCGAAGGCCGCGATCGAGCGCACGATGAAGGAGGGCCAGGGAGCGGCCTACATCTGGGGCGCGGTCGACAAGATCGAGGCCAAGGACGCCACGACGCTGGAGTTCACGCTCAAGTACCCCGCCCCGCTCGACCTGATCTCCTCGGCCGGGTACGCGTCGTACATCTACGACACCACGGCCGCCTCCGGCGACCTGAAGAAGTGGTTCGGCGAGGGACACGACGCCGGCTCGGGGCCGTACACCATCGAGAGCTGGCAGAAGGGCAAGGAGACCGAGCTCACGCTCACGGCGTTCGACGGCTACTGGGGCGGCTGGAACGGCCCGCACTACAAGAAGGTCGCCTTCCGGGTCACGCCCGAGCTGACCACCGCCTGGCAGCTCCTGCAGCGCGGCGAGGTGACGTTCGTCCAGCGACTCAACGCGCAGCTGTTCGCCCAGGCGGGCGGGACGGACACGGTGCAGACCTCGCAGACGCCGTCGTTCCAGAACCTGCTCGTGCTGCTCAACACCGCCGACGGCCCGCTCAAGGACGTGAAGCTGCGCCAGGCCGTGCAGAAGGCCATCGACTACGACGGGCTCGTGGCGGCCCTGAAGGGCTCGGGCGTGGCGGCCGGCGGGCTGGTCCCCGAGGGCCTGCTCGGCGCCGCCCCCGGCATGACCCCCAAGCAGGACCTCGCCGGCGCCGAGGCGCTGCTCAAGGAGGCCGGTTACGGCCCCGGCGGCAAGCGGCTCGAACTGACGCTGACCTATGCCCAGGGCGACGCCGACCAGGAACTGCTGGTCACGCTGCTCTCCTCGGCGCTCGACAAGCTCGGCGTCACGCTGTCGGCCAAGCCGCTGCAGTGGACCACTCAGTGGGATCAGGGCAAGGCGAAGGACCCGTCCAAGCGGCAGGACATCTTCGTCATGTACTGGTTCCCCGACTACGCCGACGCCTACTCGTGGTTCGTCAACGTCTTCCACGGTGAGAAGGACGTGCAGTTCAACCTCTCCTACCTGAAGGACGAGGCCGTCGACAAGCAGATCGACGAGCTGCCCGCGCTGACCGCGACCGACCAGGCCGGCGCGGAGAAGGCGTACGCCGACCTGCAGAACAAGATCATCAACGAGAAGGCCGCGGTGGCGGTGCCGTACGTGCAGAACTACCAGCGGGCCTTCGCCAAGACGGTCCAGGGATACGTGGACAACCCGGCCTACCCCAACGTGGTCTTCGTCTACGACCTCAAGCCCGGCGCCTGACCATGCCGCGGTACCTGATCCGCCGGCTCGGCCAGGCCCTCCTGGTCGTGGCCGGCGTGATCGTCCTCACCTTCGCCGTCATGCGCCTGGTGCCCGGCGACCCGGCCGTGGCGTACGCCGGGCCGAAGGCGACCGCGGCCGAGCTGGCCGAGGCCAGGCGGCGGTTCGGCCTGGACGAGCCGTTGCCGGTCCAGCTGTGGAACTACGTGCGCGACCTGCTGGGCGGCGACTGGGGGACCAGCCTGCACACCCGGCAACCGGTGCGCGACGATCTGCTCCAGGCGTTTCCGGCCTCGCTGGAACTCGTGGGCGCGGCGCTGATCATCGCGCTGGCCGCGGGCATCCCGCTGGGGATCGCCGCCGCGCGCTACAAGGGCCGCCTGCCCGACCTGTCGGTGCGGCTGTCGTCGATGCTGGCCGTGTCGGTGCCGGTGTTCTGGCTGGCGCTGGCCCTGCAGACGGTCTTCGCCAGCGGGCTCGGCTGGTTCCCCGTCGCGGGGGAGTACGACGCGTCGCTCGACCGGACCAGCCCCCTGCACCTCTACACCAACATCACCGCCGTGGACGCGCTGATCACCGGCAACTGGCCGATCCTCACGAGCACGCTGTCGCATCTGGTGCTGCCCGCGCTGGTGATCGCGGCGTACCCGGCCGGGGTCGTGGCCCAGATGACCAGGGCCGCCCTCATCGAGGAGTCGTCGCGCGACCACGCCCGGCTGGAGCGCGCGCTCGGCTTCGGCGAGACCGCGGTGCTCACCCGGTTCGCCCTGCGGCCCGCGCTGAACCCGGTCCTGTCGCTGATCGCGCTCGTCTTCGCGTACTCGATCGTGAACGGCTTCCTCGTGGAGGCCGTGTTCAACTGGCCGGGCCTCGGGCGGTACGCCGCCGACTCGATCCGCTCGCTCGACACGCCCGCCATCGCCGGGGTGACGCTGCTGGTCGCCGTCCTGTACGTCGCCGCCAACCTCGCCGTGGACCTCCTTCAGGGCGTGGTCGACCCGAGGGTGAGGGCCCGATGACCGCACCGGCCCCGCCCGCGCTCCGCCGTACGCCGCTGCGCCGCCTGGCGGGCGTGGACCGCCTCGCGGTGGCGGGGGCCGTGCTGCTGGGGATCGTCGTGCTGGCGGCGCTGCTCGCGCCGTGGATCGCGCCCTATCCGGAGGACGGCGGCTCGGCCACGCATCCCCTGGAGTCGTTGCTGCCGCCGAGCGGCGCCCACTGGTTCGGCACCGACCAGGTCGGCCGCGACGTGCTCAGCCGGGTCCTGTTCGGCGCCCGCACCTCGCTGCTGATCGCCGTCGCGGTGCTGGCCGTCTCCGGGGTGGCCGGCGTCGTGCTCGGCGTCGTCGCGGGGTACGCCGGGGGCTGGGCCCGCGACGTGATCATGCGGGTGACCGACGTCTTCCTCGCCTTCCCCGCGCTGCTGCTGTCGCTGGCGCTCGCCGTGGTGCTGCAGCCCAGCGTGACCACCGTGATCGTGGCGATCGCGGTCACCTGGTGGCCGTGGTACGCCCGTCTCACGGCGTCGGTCGCCGCGTCCGTGGCCACCCGGGGCTTCGTCGACTCCGCGCGCTGCCTGGGCGTGCCGGCTCCGCTCATCGTGCTGCGGCACGTGCTGCCGAACTCGCTCACGCCGGTGCTGGTCCAGCTGTCGCTGGACGGCGGCGGGGTCATCCTCACCGCCGCCGCGCTGTCGTACCTGGGGCTCGGCGCCCACGAGCCGACGCCGGAGTGGGGCCTGATGGTCCAGCAGGGGCAGACGCTGTTCACCACCGACTGGTGGGTGGTGACCTTCCCCGGCCTCGCCATCCTGGTCACCGCGTTCGCGTCCAACGTGCTCGGCGAGGGGCTGAGGGCGAGGCTGGCGCGATGACCCTGCTGAGCATCAGGGACCTGGTCGTCGGGATCGGCGACCGGGTGATCGCGTCGGTCCCCGAGCTCGACGTCTCCGCCGGGGAGTGCGTCGCGATCGTCGGCGAGAGCGGATCGGGCAAGACGACGACCCTGCTCGCCACGCTCGGCCTCACCCGGGGCGCGGACGTCTCCGGCCGGATCACCGTCGGCGACGTGGACGTGCTCACGGCGAGCCCCGCCCGGCTGCGCGAGGTCCGCGGCTCGCGGGCCGCCCTGGTGATGCAGAGCCCGCAGGCCGCGCTGAACCCCACCATGCGCCTGGGCACGCTCATGCGCCGCGCGCTCGCCCGCCACGGGGTCAAGGGCGCGGACGCGCGCGAGCGGGCCGAGGAGGCCGTCCGCGCGGTGCTGCTCGACCCGGAGATCCTGCGCCGCTACCCCCATCAGGTGTCCGGCGGCCAGGCGCAGCGCTTCGCCGTCGCGCTGGCCCTCGCGCTCGGCGCGCAGGTCGTGCTGGCCGACGAGCCGACCAGCGCGCTCGACGTGACCGTGCAGGCCGAGGTGGTCGCGGTGCTGCGCCGGCTGCGCGACGAGCGCGGGCTCGCCGTGCTGCTGGTCTCCCACGACCTCGCGCTGGTCTCCACGATCGCCGACCGGGTCGTGGTGATGCGCGAGGGCGCCGTGGTGGAGAGCGGGCCCGCCGCCGAGGTGTTCACCCGGCCGCGCGACCCCTACACCCGGGAGCTGATCGCCGCGATACCCGCACTGCCGGAAACCGGGCCCGCGCTGTCCGAAGCCGAGGAGGGGGCATGACGCTGCTCGCCGCCGAGGGGGTCACCCTCGCCTACGGCGCGACCGCCGTGGTCCACGACGTGAGCCTAAGCGTGGACGAGGGCGGGGTGGGCCTGACCGGGGAGAGCGGCTCGGGCAAGACCACGCTCGCCCGCGCCCTGCTCGGCCTCGTGCGCCCGCGCTCCGGCGTCGTCCGGTACGGCTCGCGCGACCTGGCCGGGCTCGGCAGGGCGGGCCGGGCGGAGTTCCGCCGGGCCGTGCAGCCGGTCTTCCAGGACGGCAGCGAGGCGCTCGACCCCCGTATGACGGCGGGAGCGTCGATCACCGAGGCGCTGACCACCCACCACCGCCTGTCGAGGGCGGAGCGGCGGGACCGGGTGGACGCGCTCCTCGCGGACGTGGGGCTCGACCCCGCGCTCGCCGCGCGCAGGCCCCACGAGATGTCCGGCGGCCAGCGGCAGCGGGTGGCCATCGCCCGCGCGCTGGCCGTGGAGCCGCGGCTGCTGGTGCTCGACGAGCCCACGAGCGCGCTCGACGTCACCGTGCAGGCCAGGATCCTCGACCTGCTGGAGCGGCTGGCCGCCGAGCACGGGCTCGGCTACCTGCTCATCACGCACAACCTCGGCGTCGTCGGGCGGCTGTGCCGTACGTCGTCGGTGCTGTTCGCCGGGCGGGTCGTCGAGTCGGGCCCGACCCGGGAACTGCTCACCCGGCCGGCCCATCCGTACACCCGGGCGCTGCGTGACGCGGTGCCCCGCCTGGGCGGCGAGCCTCCGCGCGCCACCGGGCGGACCGAGGCGGCGCCGGCTCCGTCCGGCTGCCCGTTCCGGCTGCGCTGCTCCCTCGCCGTGGACCGCTGCCGGGACGAGGCGCCGCGGGCGCGCGAGGTCGAGGGGCGCAGGGTGGCGTGCCACCGCGCGGAGGAGGTGCTGGGCCGCGTGTCCCGTGAGGATCGCGATGCGCCGCGTCAGTGACCTGCTCAGGACGCCCGCCGGTCGCAGGCTGACGCTGATCGCCGGCCCGTGGGACGCCCGCGAGGTCGACGGCGTCGTCCTCGTCGACGAGATGCGCGAGCTGGCCTCGGCCGCCCCCGGCGCGCTGGCGATCCTGTCCCGCCACGCAATGCGGTCGTGCGACGTGCTCGACGCGCTGCGCCTGGCCGGCCGCGGCCGCCTGGCCGGGATCGTGCTGCCCGGCCCGGCCGGCACGACGCCCGAGATCGTGGAGCTGGCCAGGCGGGAGGGGGTCGCCCTGCTCGCCGGCGCCTCCGACCACTCGCTGTCGGACGCAGTGCTCGGCCTCAGCGCGGCCGTACGCGCCGATCCCGGGCTGCTGCTGCGCCGTACGAGGGAGGCGATCGACGGGCTCGGCGCGATGGAGGGCGCGGGTGAGGACGACATCCTGCGCGCGGCGTCCGCCTCGGTCGGGGTCGCGTACGCGGTCGCCGACCTGGCCGACCCGGCGGCCAACGCGACCGTGATCCGGGTCGGCGGGCGGCCGGACGGCTACGTGTGCTGGGACGGTGAGGACCCCGCGGCGGCGATCGTCGCCCAGGTCGTCGCGACCACGCTCGGCCGGGTGCGGGCGGCCGCGCGGGAGGCGGAGGAGGCCCGCGAACGCGCGCTGCTGGCCCTGCTCGGCGCCAAGGACATCCGGGCCGCCGCCCGCCGCGCCCGCCACGAGGGCGTGCCCGTGGACGGCTGGCACGTCGCGGTCTTCCTGCGCGACCCCTCCGCCGACCGTGCCGCCGTCCGCTCTGCGGACCGTGCCGCCGTCCCCTCCGTCGGTGGGCGCGCCGAGGCCTTCCGCGCCCCGTCCGACGCGGCGTCGCGCGGCGCCGCAGTGGCCGATCCGGTGCTCCGCGAGGCGCGCCGGACCGCCGCGGCGCTGCCCGGGGCGGCCGGCCTGTCCGCGGCGCCGCTGGTCACGCGATGGCAGGACGGCGTGCTCGTGGTGCTCACCACCGACGAGCAGACGGCGCCGGGCGACCCGGACGCCCCGATCACGGGCATGGCCGTGGGCGTGGGCACCTGCCAGGAGGGCCCCGACGGGCTGCGCCGTACGGCCTCGCAGGCCCGTGCGGCCGCCGCCCGCGCCGCGGCCGGGGAGGTCGTCAGGTTCGACCGGCTCGGCGTCCAGGCGATCCTCGCGGAGCTGGCCGGCAGCGAGAGCGCGCTGGTCGCCGCCCGCGACATGCTCGCCCCGCTGGACCGCCTCGGGGCGCTCAGCGCGCACGCCGTGCCCACGCTCAAGGCATACCTGGACTGCTGGGGTTCCAGGACCCGGGCGGCCGAGCTGCTCAGCCTGCACCCCAACGCGGTGGCCCACCGGATCAGGCGCATCGCCGACGCCCTCGACGCCGACCTGTCCGATCCGCAGACCCGCTTCGCACTCCAGCTCGCCTGCCACGTGGTGCTCGGCCACGACTGTCTCCCGGGCACAACAACGCCGTTGTCGTCGTTGTGAGGGCACATCGACGCCGCGCGCGGCCGGATCTACGTTGCCAGGCATGACAACGGTCATCGGAGTGGACGTCGGCGGCACCTTCACCGACCTCGTCCTGCACGACGCCGCGACCGGCGAGATCAGGGTCGCCAAACAGCCCACCACGCCGGCCGCGCCGGAGCGCGGGGTCCTCGCGGCGGTCGACGCGGCCGTGCCACGCGACCTGCTCGCCCGCTGCCGCCACTTCGTGCACGGCACCACCGTCGGCCTCAACGCGCTGCTCGAAAGACGCGGCGCGACCGTCGGCCTGATCACCACGGCCGGGTTCCGCGACGTGCTGGAGATCCGCCGGGGCGACCGCGACGACCCCTACGACCTGTTTTGGACCCCGCCGCCGCCGCTCGTGCCGCGCCGGCTGCGCCTGGAGGTGGCCGAACGGGTGGCCGCCGACGGCTCGGTCGTCCGCGACCTGGACCCCGGCGGCGTACGGCTGGCCGCCGAGACGTTCGCGGCCGAGGGCGTGGACGCGGTCGCGATCGTGCTGGTGAACTCCTACGCCAACCCCGGGCACGAGGCGCGGGTGGCCGAACTGCTCAGACAGGCCGGGTTCGCCGGGCCGCTCTCTCTGTCGCACGAGGTCTCGGGGGAGTACCGGGAGTACGAGCGCACCTGCACCACCGTGGTGGACGCCTTCGTCCGCCACCGCATGGGCCCCTACCTGCACAATCTCGACCGCGAGCTGCGGGCCAGGGGGTTCGCGGGCGAGCTGCTCGTGACCCGGTCGGGCGGCGGCGCGCTGGCGCTGGCGGAGGCCGCGGCCCGGCCGTTCGAGACGATCCTGTCCGGCCCGGTGGCCGGGGCCGCCGCCACCGCGCGCCTGGCCGCCTCCCTCGGTCCCGTTCTCGGGCTCGGCCCGGCCGTCGCCGCCGACGTGGGCGGCACCAGCTTCGACACCGCGCTCATCGAGGACGGACGGCTCCCGCTGCTGTACCAGGGGGAGGTCGTCGGCCTGCCGCTGCAGAGCCCGTGGGTGGACGTGCGGTCCGTCGGCGCGGGCGGCGGATCGATCGCGTACGCCGACGCGGGCGGCCTGCTGCGGGTCGGCCCGCGCAGCGCGGGCGCCGATCCCGGGCCCGCCTGCTACGGGCGCGGCGGGACCGCGCCCACGGTGACCGACGCCGCCCTGCACCTCGGCATGATCCCCCGGGGCCGCATCTCCGGCGGCATCGAGCTGTCGGCCGAGGAGGCGGCCCGCGCGCTGGCACCGCTGGCCGGCCCGACCGGCATCGACGGCGTGGACGCCGTCGCGGTGGGCGTCGTCAGGATCGCCGCCGCGCACATGGCCCAGGCCGTGCGCGGCGTGACGGTGGAGCGGGGCGTCGACCCGCGCGGCGCGGCCGTCGTCGCCTTCGGCGGCGCCGGGCCGGTGTTCGGCTGCCTGCTCGCCGACGAGCTCGACGTGGACACCGTGGTGGTGCCGCCCAACGCCGGCAACTTCTCCGCCGTCGGCCTGGTGCAGACCGACGTCGTACGCTCGGCCGCCCGCACGATGGTGCGCCCCCTGGACGCCGCGGCGCTGCCGGCGGTCGACGCCGTGGCGCGGTCGCTGTTCGAACGGCTCGCGCGGCCGGGAGCCCTACGCGAGGTGGACCTCGACCTGCGCCACCGGGGACAGGAGCACACGCTGACGATCCCCGTGCGGCTCGGCGAGGACGACCTGGCGGCCGTGTCCGCCCGCTTCTCCGAGGCCTACCACCGGGCCTTCGGCCACACCCTGCCCGATCCGCTGGAGATCGTCACCGTACGGGCGACCAGCCGGGTCGTGCTCGACGACGAACGCCCTCTGGTGCCGGCCCCGCCCCCGGGCGAGGGTGCGGGCGGGGCGGGGACGACGCGGCTGTGGTCGTTCCGGCGGAGTGCCTGGACCGAGGCCCCGGTCGTACGCCGGGAGGACCTGACCGGCGTGGCCGAGGGCCCGCTGCTGGTGGTGGAGCCGACCGCGACCGCCTACGTGGACGCCGGTTTCGCGGTGGAGGCGCACGAGAGCGGCTGCCTCCTGATCACACGGAAGGACCGGCCATGACCATCGTCCGCACGCGATACACGGAGGCGCACCCGGGCCTGGGCGACGGCGCGGACCCGGTGACCACCGAGATCATCCGGCAGGGGCTCAACGCGGCCGCCGACCAGATGAAGCAGTCGCTGATCCGCACGGCGTTCTCGCCGATCATCTACGAGGCGCTGGACTTCGCCGTCGCCTTCTACGACGCCGACATGTGCATGCTGGCGCAGGCGCCGACGCTGCCGGCGTTCATGGGCACGCTCGGCTTCTGCGTGCGGGAGGCCGTCGAGGGCGTCGGTGGTCCCGCCGCGCTCAGCCCCGGCGACGTCATCCTCTACAACGACCCGTACGGCACCGGCTCCCACCCCCAGGACGCGGCGATGGTGGTGCCGATCTTCCTTGAGGACACGCTGGTCGCCTACTCGGTGATCAAGGCCCACTGGCTCGACATCGGCGGCAAGGACCCCTACTGCACCGACACGATCGACGTCCACCAGGAGGGGACGATCTTCCCGGGGGTCAAGCTGTACGACGCCGGTCGGCTGGTCAGCGACGTCTACCGGATGATCCTGGCCAACAGCCGGATGCCGGAGATGGTCATCGGGGACATCAACGCCATGGTGGCCGGGGCGCGGACCGGCGCCGAGGCCCTCGGCGCGCTGGTGCGCAGGCACGGCCTCGGCACCTTCCGCCGCTGCGTCGCCCGGATGTACGCCCACGGCGAGGCGCTGGTGCGCGGCTGGTTCGAACGCCTGCCCGACGGGGTCTACCGGGCGTCCAGCGTCATCGACTCCGACGGGGTGACCGGCACGCCGATCCCGTTCGGCGTCGAGGTCGCCGTGGACGGCTCGTCGGTCACCGTCGACCTGACCGACTGCCCCGACCAGGTCGGCGGGCCGGTCAACTGCCCGCTGCCGTCCACCGTCGCGGCCGTCAGGATCGCGGTGGCCTTCCTCGCGGGTGCGGGCGAACAACCCAACGAGGGCCACTTCCGGCCGCTGGAGCTGGTCACCCGGCTCGGCTCGCTGTTCCATCCCGTACGCCCCGCGCCCTGCTTCATGTACGGCATCCCCTCCGACCACGCCATCGAGCTGATCATCAGGGCGCTGGCCGAGGCCGTGCCGGGATCGGTGCCGGCCGCCAGCGGCGGGGACATCAACGCGCTGGTGTGGTGGGGCAACCGCGAGGCGACCGGCGAGCCGTGGGCGGACGGCGCGCCGCACCCGGTGGGCCAGGGCGCCTCACGGTCGGCCGACGGCGCGAGCGCGCTCATGTACATCTCGGAGTCGGCCACCCGCTTCACCCCGGCCGAGGTGTGGGAGGCACGCAACCCCTGGCGGATAGAGCGGCTCGCCCTGGCCGAGGACTCCGGCGGCCCCGGCCGTCACCGCGGCGGCCTGGGACTCGACCTGTCCTTCCGGGTGCTGGAGGACCAGTACCTCACATCGGGCCTGGCCAGGACCGCGCTGGCGCCCTGGGGCCTGGAGGGCGGCCTGCCCGGCAGGCCCAACCGGCTCACCGTGGAGTATCCCGACGGGCGCGTCGAGGACTTCTCGCTGAAGACGCGGATCTTCCTGCCCAAGGGCGCGGTCGTGCACCTGCGCACCGGCTCCGGCGGGGGGTACGGCCCGCCCGGCGAGCGCGACCCCGAGGCCGTGCGCGCGGACCTTCGGGAGGGCTACATCACCCGCGGGCACGCCCGGCGTCACTACCCCCACGCGCTGTGAGGGCGCTCACAGGGCCTGCAGGCCGCTGATCACCTCGCCGAGGAGCTTCTCGGTGGGGAAGCGCGCGACGTTGGCGGGCGGGCGCACCTTCACGAGCCCCTGCTCGTGGAGGTCGCCCACCAGCACCCGTACGACACCGAGGGGCAGGTCGATCGCCGCGGCGATGTCGGCCAGCGACGCCGGGCGGGCGCACAGGCTGAGGATCATCCACTGCTCGGGACCGAGGCTGACCGGCGTGGGCCCGCCGACCGCGGTGACGATGGCGACGAGGTCGATGTCTTTGCTGGAGGGCCGCACGCGTCCGCGGGTCAGGGCGTAGGCCGGCACGATCGGCCCGGCCTCCTCGTCCAGCCACTGGTCCTGCATGCGCTCCGTCACGTCTCGTCCTCCTCGCCGGTGTTCTCGTTGTCCTGCGGCCCCCGTTTCAGCGAGGCGAGGATGATGTCCTCCGGGGTGACCTCGCCCGCGGCGAGACGGGCGAGGTCGGGATCCTTGGGGCCGACCATGAGCGCGGATGGGAGCAGCACGATGGCGGTCGTTCCTCCGTAGGCCGAGGGCCGCAGCGTCACGCGGATGTCCCGCCGCGCGGCCAGGCGCGCGACGACGAACAGTCCCATGCGCTCGGTGTCCGCGATGTCGAACTCCGGCGGAGCGGCCAGACGCTCGTTGAGTTCGGCGAGCCGCTCCTTGGTCATGCCGAGCCCGCGGTCCTCGATCTCGACCACGAAGCCCGTGCCGACGAGTTCGCCGCGTACCGACACGGACGTGTGCGGCGGCGAGAAGATGGTGGCGTTCTCGATCAGTTCGGCGATGAGGTGGATGACGTCGGCCACCGCGGCGCCGTCGAGCCCGTGGTCCTCCATGGGCAGCACGTTCACCCGGGCGTAGTCCTCCACCTCGGCCGCGGCCCCGCGTACGACGTCGTACATCGGGACGGGTTTGCGCCAGGCGCGGCCGGGGGTGTTGCCGGACAGGATGATCAGGCCCTCGGCGTGGCGGCGCATGCGGGTCGTCAGGTGATCGAGCCGGAACAGCTCCTCCAGCACGTCCGGGTCGGTCGTGTGGCGCTGCATGCCGTGCAACTGGGTCCGCTGCCGATGCAGGAGCGTCTGGCTGCGCCGCGCCAGGTTCAGGAAGACCTGGCTGACACCCCGCTGCAGGCGGGCCTGCCCGATGGCGGCCTCCACCGCGGTCCTCTGGACGGTCGAGAAGGCCCGCCCCACGTCCTGGATCTCGGCGGTCCCGCCCGCCGTCTGGATCGGGGGCGCTTCGGTGGCCACGTCCACGTCGTCTCCCCGCTTGAGCTTGACCAGCATCCCCGGCAGCCGCTTGTTGGCCAGGTCGAGCGCGGCCTGCCGCAGATCGGCCAGCTCACGGGCGAGGCGTCCGCCGACCCGCAGCGAGATCAGGATCGAGGCGACGACCGCCAGCAGACCGAAGCCCCCGACCAGCACCGCCCGGCGCAGGATCGAGTCGGCGATCGGCGCGGCGCGCTGGGCGAGCAGGGCCGCCGCCTCGGTCTGCGCCTTCTGGAACGAGTCGGCCAGGTCGTCGGAGGTCGACTGCCACACCCGCTGCGTACGCGCGGGGATCGTGGGCGCCGCGATGATCTGCTCCTCCTGGAGCCGCAGCCGCTGGTAGAGCGGGGTGGTGATGAGGTTGACGTGAAGCTGCCGCAGGCCGGCGTCCAGCTCGGGCAGTCCCTGGTCGATGAGGAACCGGCGGTTGCCCACGAGCTGGGTGAACAGCTTGCGCTCCTCGTCGGTGAAGCCACCGGACGCCCCCGTGGCCGCCGCCAGCGCCTGCTCCCGGGTCAGCAGCTCCTTGGCGTACCCGAGCGAGATCACCACACGCGACTGCTGGTAGATCGGGATGTCGTCGATCAGGGCCAGGCTGTAGTGCATCCGGTAGATCGAGTCGCTGACCAGGTTGTAGGTCTCGATGACGCGCAGGCGCTCCGACAGCCCCTCGTCGATCTCCGCACGGATCTCGTCGAGCCGGCTGAGCCCCGCCAGCATCTCGTCGACCTGGGTGCGCATCGCGGCCGTGGTGGCCGACCTGGACGAGTCGGACAGGGCCAGCGTTCGGACCTTCTCCCTGGTCTTGTCGGTCCGCTGGCGCTGCAGGACCATGGCGTCGCGGTTGTTCTTCTGGGACGCGGCGAGGTAGCGGGCCGTGGCCAGGCGCTCCGCCTGCAGCTCGACGATCAGGGAGTCGGCGGGCCGCCGCAGCGTCGACCACAGGGTGTTGTACGTACGCAGGCTCAGGCTCTCGCCGATGGTGACGCCGGCGGTGACCACCCACAGGACGACCAGCGAGAAGAGGGGAACGAGGAGCAGACCGATGAGCCGGGACCGGATCGGCCGGTCGCGCGTGCGCGGACTCATGGCACCTCGCCAGTGAGGAACAAGCCTCACATAAGACCTTTTTGAGACAGAGCAAGAGACTAGCAGTGAGGTGGGCCGGATGAGGGCCCTGTGATCGATTAGCGGGATATATCGTGTCCAATCGTGATCTTGCAGTAGCGTCGATCATGGGAGACACGGAAAGGACCCGCACGCATGCGCCGTTTCCTCGTGCTGGGAGTGCTGGCCGTGCTGGCCCTGGCGGGTTGCGGCGGTGGTGAGGCCCGGGAGATATCGGCCGCGAACCTCCCGTCGGCGAAGGACTCCACCTTCGTCTACCTGCACCATCTCGACATCGTCACCGACTGGGACCCGGCGAGCTCGTATTCCAACGAGGTCGTCGCGATGGAGAACATCTACGACTCGCTGACGAAGTACAACCCCAGGACGCGACGCGCGGCACCCCGCCTGGCCGAGCGCTGGCAGACGTCGTCCGACGGCAAAGTCTGGACGTTCACCCTGCGCGGCGGCGTGGTCTTCCACACGGGACGGCCGCTGGACGCCGCCGCGGTGAAGGCGTCCATCGAGCGCACCAAGCGGATGGGCGCCGGCGCGGCCTACATCTGGGACCCCGTGCAGCAGATCACGGTCAAGGACCCGCTGACCGTGGAGTTCCGGCTCAAGTACGCCGCTCCGCTCGACCTGATCGCCTCCGCCGACTACGCGGCGTTCATCTACGACACGCAGGCGGCGGGCTCGGGCGACCTCAAGAAGTGGTTCCAGGCCGGCCGGGACGCCGGCTCGGGGCCGTACACGGTGGCGAGCTGGAAGAAGGGGCGGGAGAAGGAACTGCTGCTGCGGGCCTTCGACCGCTACTGGGGCGGCTGGGAGGGGCCGCACTACCGGAACATCGAGTTCCGCGTCGTCCCCGACCCCGACCGGGCGTACCGTCTGCTGCTGCGCGGCGAGGCGAGCTACGTGCAGCGGCTGAACCCCGATCTGTTCCACCGGGCCCGGGCGACCGCGGGCGTGCGGACCCTGCAGGTGCCGTCGTTCCAGAACCTGCTGGTGCTGTTCAACACCGCCTCCGGACCACTCGCCGACATACGGCTGCGCAAGGCGGTGCAGAAGGCCATCGACTACGACGGCATGGTCGCCGCGCTCAAGGGGGCGGCGGCGCCCGCCTCGGGGCTGGTGCCCGAAGGCCTGCTGGGTCACGCTCCCGGCCTGACCCAGAAGCAGGACCTCGCCGGGGCCGCCGAGCTGCTCACCCAGGCGGGGTACGGCCCGGGCGGCAACCCGCTGCGCCTGACGCTGACCTACGCGGAGGGGGACGACGACGAGGAACTGCTGGTGCGCAGGCTCAAGCGCACGCTCGCGGAGCTGAACGTCCAGCTCGACGCCAAGGCCATGCCGTGGAACGACCAGTGGGACCGGGGCAAGGCCACGGACCCGGCCAAGCGCCAGGACATCTTCGTCATGTACTGGTATCCCGACTACGCCGACGCCTATTCGTGGTTCCTCAACGTCTTCCACAGCGCCGAGCCGGTGTCCTTCAACCTCACCTACCTCAAGAACAGAGACGTGGACGCCAAGATCGACCAACTGCCGTCACTGGGGACGAAGGACCGCTCCGCCGCCGAGACGGCGTACGCAACCCTCCAGCGCAGCCTCATCGAGCAGAAGGCGGTGGTGGCCGTGCCGTGGGTGCTGACCTACCAACGGGCTTATCTGGGCAACGTCCAGGGGTTCACCGACAACCCGGCCTACCCCAACGTCGTCTTCGTGCACGAGCTCATCCCCGGCGGCTGAGCCGCAGGCCGCGGGGTCAGCCCCGCAGCCTGCGGCTGACCCCGCCACAGTGAGGGCCGCGCGCGGGCCGGGGCCGCCGCGGCGTGGGCTCGTCGAGATGGGTGAGCATGGCCTGCGCCGCCGTGGCGTCCGACAGAATCCGCTGCGCCTGCTCACCGTCGGGAAGCTGACCGTGCTCGGCCAGCTCGTGCTGGAGGAAGGTGAGCGGCGCCGGGTGTCCGGCGGCTTCCGCGGCCACGGAGGCGCGAGCGGCGGTCAGCAACGCGAGGTAGTGCGAGCGCAGGATCGCCTCGCGCGTACGCAACAGCTCCAGGTCGTCGAGCAGGGAGTGCGCGAGCTCGAGCAGATCGCCCGGGCGCGGCGGCTCGGCGGTGATGTGGGCGCGGATGTCGTCGAACTCCGACCGCATGATGATGGCCACCTCCAGCGACGGAAGTCCGGGCGGCCGGGTTGGCGCCGTACGGGGACTTCCGCATCGTGTTCGTAGCGCGGGGCGATTGCGAGCGGCTTGACGTTCGGTTGCGCGGGAAGAGGGCGGCCCGTCAGAGCCGTCGCGCAGCACGGGGGGACGACAGCCGCTCACGGCGTTCGTCCTCACCTCGTGCCTCCCCGATAGTCCGTGCCAAGCCGACGTGATCGCCGCGGCGCTAAGTAGATGCTTGAGAGCCGGATCTGGTTGTCCCTGCCCGCTCGTACGTTTTGCCGCCTACCGGACGTGGGGGGTCCCCCCAGCCGTGACCTGCGGGAACATTGCGACCGGTCGCTGTGTTGCAACACTCGACGCCGCGTCACCCCGGGCCGGCGTCGCCGGGAATAGCTCCCGCGATGGGGGCGTTGTTCTCGAACCGGGTCATGGCAGTGCCGGG